>NZ_JBFTSN010000028.1:0-35827 GCF_056400045.1 Paenibacillus sp. 01L418 | reverse complement strand
CAGCTGTATATCGATGTTTCCATGATGATTACGAGCATTTATCAATCCTACACAGACCTCGTCGAACCTTATTCAATCGATGAGCAATTTCTCGATGTGACGGGCTCGCTGCATTTGTACGGCTCACCGGATGAGCTGGCTCATCATATCCAAACCCGCATCCAAGAAGAGCTAGGAGTGTACACCCGCTTCGGTATTGCGGAGAATAAAATTTTGGCTAAGACGGCCTGTGACAACTATGCGAAAAAAAACGATGCAGGCATTTACACCCTCTCCAGAGACAATCTTGAGGATACGCTCTGGACCTTGCCCGTCTCCAAGATGTTCATGGTCGGCAGCCGGATGACGAGGCACTTCCAATCGATGGGACTGGAGACGATCGGCCAATTAGCGGCAACGCCGCTTGAGAAGCTGAAGCTGATGATGCGCCGTAAATTCGGCAAAAACTCCGATATCAACGCGGAGCTGTATTGGAACATCGCAAACGGAATTGACAAAAGTCCCGTAACGCCGGGCACGCATCAGGTTGCGCCCAAGGCCATCGGGCATATGATGACGCTCCCGCGTGACTATGGGAAGCTGGAGGAGATCAAAGTTGTACTGCTTGAGCTGACCGAGCTCGTTTGCCAGCGCTGCCGAGGCAAAGGATATATGGGGCATGTCGTTTCCGTCGGATTAATGGGTGCCGATTATGATCGGCCTACGGGCTTTAGCCGTCAGATGAAGATGGACGATCCGACAAACGTCACGAATCAGGTTTATCGGGCCGCGGTAGAGCTGATGCTGCGGCATTGGGACGGTTATCCCGTAAGGAAGGTTGGCGTCAGCCTATCGCAATTTTCGCAGGATGACGAATACCAGCTTTCCCTGTTTGATCCGAACCGCGAGAAGACGATGGCGCTTGAGCGGGCGACGGACGCCTTGAAGAGGAAATATGGGGATGCCACTATTTTGAGAGCGGTGTCCATTACGGATGCGGGGCAAGCACAGCACCGCTCTGAGAAGATCGGAGGACATTACAAATGAGAAAAAAACTTGAAGGAAACGGACTTTGGGAGTCGAGCCGGATGATGCTGCCCGAGCATAAAGTCGCAATCAATGAGCAGGAGAAGACATTGCGGCTGCGTGAACGGGTGGRGCTAGATGAGCAGGAATGGGAACATGTAGCCCGCTCCGTGACAGAATCGCTGCAGCAGCGGCAGCCCATCACGCTCCGTTTATTTCATCCGCAAGAGGAACTGACCGTCAGCGGAATCGTTGACCGCGTAGATCAACTGAAAGGCCGCTTCATGGTCGATGGCGAATGGTTCTCTATTTACGATATTGAAGGCGCTGCTGCTTGGGAATAAGGAGTGCTCTGTTCCGTTAGCTTCGCTCAAAGCAGCCTAAAGTAGAACTCATCCTTGAACAGGAACTGCTCAACTGGCAGAAGGGCCAACGAAGCAGTTCCTGTTTTCTTTTGATATTATTTTGTATCGCTTCTGGCTTTTTCCCTCGATCTCGTCCGGCTCCGCCAACAAGTGTCGAAGTCCGGGGGTTTCACTTATTGCCACGCTGCACCGCAAGAACAGCCAATTCGATCTTGTTAAGCATGAGCCCATATTCATTCGTAATTTCAAAAGAATGCGGCATTGGCAGCTTTTGAAAATAAGGCGTAATGTCGGCAACGGACGTAAACCAATCCCCAGGCTCCGGCATTTCAAGGGGTTGATCGTTCCAAGCTGCACTAAGCTCTGGGCTGTAAAGCGGCTCAGCACCAGGCTTTAAACGTGCACCCAGCAGACGCTCCTTATAAATTGGCTGTGGAGGCTGCTGACGTACACGCGTAAACATATGCGGCGCGTAGTCGGCACGCGAGCCTGTATGCTTAACCGCAGCAGCGAAGGATCTAGCTCCTTCATAGACGCGCGGCACACCGAATAACATCGCATATAGACGCTTGCCGAATTCAATTCTCTCTTCTATATTTTCAAACCGCTCCAAAATAAGACCAGAGAGCCGCAGCGCAAACGCTCCTTCCCCTTTTCCCGGGCCATTGCCATAGGGGAAAATAACCCCGTTCAGCTGAAGCAGCGATTGCAGACCAAAAAATAACGTATGCAGCACCTTCTCTCGAAAAAAGGGATGCTGTACAGCACGCTGCTCGATATAATGCTGCTCATTAACGATTAATGCGATCGTGAGCGGCACCGCGTCGCGATCTCGCCAGTACTGCTTCCAGACCGGCGCCATAAACGAGGATACGCCAAAAGCAGGCAGCAGATGGAACAAGCTCCTCCCCTCGCGCCTGCTCCGTTCATACAAGAGCAGCTGTGGATAAGCATCTTGAAATATCAATGCATTCGCCTGCTCCAAAAAACGAAACACAGCTAACCGCTGTTCCGAGTTCAGCAGCCATGGAAGCCACTCGCCTTGCAAGTCAGTCATATTCCAGCCGCCATTCCGGGACACCATATGCGCAAGCAGCGCCCAGTGCAGCTCCGGAGTGCGGAAATACAAAATACGATAAGCTTCCGTTCTCGTCACGTTATTCCGATTGGCAGCAGCAGTCTCAGCGCGAATTCGTTCGATTAGCGCAAGTTCCTCTTCATTCCAGCTTGTCACTGCTGAAGCATCAGCAGATTCAAAATGCTTCGACCATGCATACTTCAATTTTGCAACGGAAGAAGCTGAAAGCTGCAGCGGTGTTGCTTCCGCAATCATCGCATCCGATGCGCTCATTGCCCCCCACTTGCCTACTGCATAGTCAAACGCAGCACTGGGGAGCGCGAGCAGCTGCCCTAGCCAGTAACCGAATGTACGGCGATAAGACCGTCCCTCATGCTTTTTGTCCATTGTCAGTGCTCCTCCTATCGCGTCGTTGACTATACAAGCTTGCTGCCTAGTTTAAACCCTATATATCCAGTATCAGCCACGGAGCAGTTCGTCATACCGTGTATGCAACATATGCGATTCGAGCGCTCACGATGTATAATAAAAGCATTAGAAAGGAGATGACAGCCATGTGCGGAAGGTATACACTCACAGTTACGTTGGAAGAGCTGATGGTTAGGTATATGATCGAAGAAACGATGGTACCTTTTCACCGTCCGAAATATAATATAGCTCCGAGCCAGCAGGTGCTGACCATTATAAATGATGGCCAAAATAATCGGCTAGGCGAGCTGAAGTGGGGACTTGTGCCGCCATGGGCGGATGATCCGAAAATTGGTTTCCAGATGCTGAATGCTCGATCAGAGACAGCAGCGAGCAAACCAGCCTTTCAGGCCCCGCTGCAGCGCAAGCGCTGCCTCATCCCTGCCGATGGTTTCTATGAATGGAAAACGACAGCACAAGGCAAGCAGCCGATGCGCTTCGTACTCAAGAACCGCTCCTTATTCAGCATGGCCGGTCTGTACGAGACCTGGATTTCTCCTGAAGGGACCAAAATAAATAGCTGTACGATTTTAACAACTACGCCAAACGAGCTCGTTTCCGAGGTTCATGATCGCATGCCGGTCATTTTGCGGCCCGAGGCAGAGCAGCTGTGGCTGAACCGCGCGGTAACGGACGTTAAGATGATCACTCCACTCCTTAAGCCATACTCATCGCATGAGCTTGAAGCTTACCCTGTCTCCCTTGCAGTCGGAAGCGTCCGAAACGACGACTCTTCTTTAATCGAGCGCATTGAAGTGGACGAGCAGCTCGAGCTATGGTAGCAGCAAACCTAGCGGAACGATGTTCCCGTTGCCAAATAAAAAAAAATCGCTGACCAAAGCGGTCAGCGAAACATCCCCCACAGTTTCAGCAAGTGAAACGTGTTGYTCGGGTCAATCTTTTGCGCCATAATGAAAGCAACAATCTGGTCTTCCTGTGTATCCGTAAGCTGCTCCTGCAAAATAACGGACGCCGCTTTCACAAGCCGTCTAACCTTTGGCCGGTCTTGCAAATCGTATTTGGTCACATTTCCTAGCAGGTCCCTAATCCGTTCCTTCACAGCAGGGTTTTTCATTTTGTATTTAACACGCTCGACCAGCTGAGGCTTAATCCCATAGTTTTGGTAACTCACTTCGTTGACACCTCCATCAGGCAATCCAGTCACATCGTTAAACTATATGCCGAAAGGAGGTGAATATTGCCTAGTCCAGCTGTTCCCCTTGAAAAAATTGATCCTGCTCCAGCAAGCTGCGCAATCTAACGAATGACTCATTCGTCCAAAAATCATCTCGTCCTGTTAATTCAGCGGCATCATCCCTAGCAAGCTCCAGCAGCTCATAGTCAGCAACCATGTCGGCCAAACGAAACTCTGGCAATCCGCTTTGCTTCGTGCCAAAAAAATCGCCCGGACCACGAATCTCAAGATCCCGCTTAGACACTTCAAATCCGTCATCCGTGTCCGTCATGACCTTCATTCGCTCGCGTCCCGTTTCTGATTTCGGATCAGCTACTAATATACAATGTGATTGATGCTCTCCCCGCCCTACACGTCCTCGCAGCTGATGCAGCTGGGATAATCCGAATCGCTCCGAATCCATAATGATCATAAGTGTCGCATTAGGAACGTCGACACCTACCTCAACGACCGTCGTCGCCACAAGCACATGCGTTTCATTTGCGCCAAAAGCACCCATCACGCTTTCTTTCTCCGCAGCTGAAAGGCGTCCATGCAGCAGGCCTACCCGCAAATCTGGAAACGACTGCTGCGTTTGCACATACAGATCAATCGCATTTTGCACATCGAGCTTCTCCGACTCCTCGATCAGCGGGCAGATGATGTAAGCTTGACGCCCCTTATTTACTTCTTTCCTTATAAAAGCGAGCACACGCTCCATCATGCTGTGCTTAACCCAATACGTCTTAATCGGCTTGCGCCCATGCGGCCGCTCGCGAATCGTCGACACGTCCATATCGCCGAATGCGGTAATCGCCATTGTTCTCGGAATCGGCGTTGCTGTCATCGTAAGCACATCGGGGTTCATCCCTTTGCGCCGCAGCACGCTCCGCTGATTGACACCGAAACGATGCTGTTCATCCACAACGACGAGCCCAAGGCTCCGAAAAAAAACATCGTCCTGAATTAGAGCATGCGTTCCAACGACAATATCAATCATGCCCATTTGAAGCCCCGCAAGCACATCCCTGCGTTTGCGCTCTGTTACACTTCCCGTTAGAAGAGCAACCTCAATTCCGAGCTCTGCGAACATTTTTGTAAGCGAGCGCATGTGCTGATCAGCCAGTATTTCTGTTGGCACCATCAAAGCCCCTTGATGACCTGATTTCACCGCAACATACAGTGCAATAGCTGCCACAACCGTTTTGCCGGAGCCAACGTCACCTTGAAGCAGCCGATTCATGCAGGACGGCCTTCTCATATCGACACAAATTTCATTAACGACCTTCTTCTGAGCATCTGTCAGCTCAAACGGAAGGGTTGCGGCAAATTGACGAATCGTTTCACTCTCAATTCGATGTGCGATGCCATCATTCCGCTTGCGATTAAGAGCCCGATACGCTTGGAGCTTCAACTGAAACAGAAACAGCTCCTCGTATACCAATCGTTTGCGCGCCTGCAGTCCTTCCTTCGTATCATCCGGCAAATGAATGCGATGCACCGCGTCGCGTCTGGGCATCAAATGATGCTGCTCCACAAGCTCAAACGGCAAAATCTCTTCAATCATCGACCCATATTGCGTCAACGCTTGACGCACGGTCTTCCGCATCCAAGGCTGTGTGATGCTTCCGCCTACCGAATAAACCGGCTGCAGCGTTCCTGATTTAGCCGGTCCGCCGCTGCCAGGAAACTCCGAATCCGATATCGTCATTTGCAGGCGCTGTTGTTCCCACTTGCCCGTAAGCATAATCTCACGGCCAATGACAAGCTGGTCCTGCAGAAAATGCCGATTAAACCAGACTGCCGTCACGAGCCACTGCCCAACCTCAACCTTGCATGTTAATCTTGATTTGCTTTTTCCATATCGCTGCAGCATTGGAATGCCTCGGACATGTCCTAGAACCGTCACCTTCTCGCCTTCCTTTACATCGGTCAGCTCACGAATGCGATAATCCTCATAGCGAAATGGAAAATAATCAAGTATATCCGCCACTGTTCTCACGCCAAAGGCGTGAAGCTCCAATTCCTTGGGAGCACTCACGCCTTTGATTTGCCGAACAGAAATTTGATCAAGAGTCATTTTACGATCACATCCTGTACATAAACACGGCCGATGTGCCAGGTCCCGTATGCGTGCCGATAACAGCACCTACCGTCGTCCAGTTCATTTCTTGTACATTGAACTGGGCTTTCAATAGCTCACACAAATCCTCAGCTGTGTCTTTACTGAAAGAGTAAGCCATAGTCATACCGACCGGCTCATCGCCATACGATTGTTTCAATAGTTCAATAATACGAGCCATCGCCTTCTTAGAGCCGCGCACTTTATCTACAGCTAGCACAACCCCATCTTTGTCCAAAGATAAGATAGGCTTTATGTTAAGAATCGAACCGATCAGCGCGGATGCTTTGCCAATTCTTCCGCCCTTTTGCAAATATTCCAACGTGTCGACTAGAAAGTATAAATTAGTACTGCGCTCAAGACGCTCAATCTCTTCGATAATCCGTTCTTTCGATTCGCCTGCTTGTGCCATTTCGGCAGCTCTCACAACACGTAGTCCGAACCCGTATGAAGCAGATTTAGAATCGATTATCGTAATATCCGCTTCTTGCTCGAGCATGGAATGAGCAATGACAGCCGATTGATACGTACCGCTGAGCGCGGCCGACAAATGAATAGAAATAATAGGTGAATCAGCGTCCTCCGCAAGCAAGCGC
Organism: Paenibacillus sp. 01L418; assembly: GCF_056400045.1. Classification (NCBI taxonomy): domain Bacteria; kingdom Bacillati; phylum Bacillota; class Bacilli; order Caryophanales; family Paenibacillaceae; genus Paenibacillus; species Paenibacillus sp. 01L418. Next base: position 29,019 of record NZ_JBFTSN010000028.1, on the reverse strand, counting down.
TCATATACTTCTGAGAACTCGTTTGGTGATGGCTGAGATGTTGTAGGAAGAACAGATGACTGCGCAAGCTTCTCGTAGAATTGTTCGGACGTAATCGTCACGGCATCTAGAAACGTCTCCTCGCCAAACAGCACCTTAAGGGGAACTACCGATATCCCCAAGCGCTTCTTGACCTCTTCCGGAATATCAGATGTGCTATCCGTTACTATTCGGACCTTTCCCATGGCCATTTCCTCCCATTGTTAGAACGATTACATTTACTCCAAAGCAAAAACATACGGATACAGCGGTTGTCCGCCTTTTTGCAATTCAAGCTCCAGATCAGGATACTGCTCTCCGATCCATTCGCATAACGACGCCGTTTCTGTCGCTTCCGCATCCTCACCTGACAAAATCGTCAGCAAATCTCCACCTGCATCGAGCATGTTAGCAATGAGCGATTGGCAGGCTTCGAGCAAGCTTGCTTTGGATACAACTATCGTCTTTTCTTTAATGCCGATGTAATCGCCCTCGCGAATATCCACACCTTCAATGGTCGTATCTCGCACAGCCTTTGTTACTTGTCCCGACATAACCTGCTCAGCAGCGTTTTTCATCCATGCGCTATTTCGTTCAGCCGTCTCGTCTTCCTTAAAAGCAAGTACAGCTGCTAAACCCTGAGGTATCGTGCGAGTTGGGATAATCGTAACATTCCGCTCGCTAAGCTCAGCAGCTTGTTCAGCTGCCAAAATAATATTTCCGTTATTCGGTAATATATAGATATGCTCTGCTGACAGAGCCTCGATCGCCTTCACAAAATCTTCTGTGCTCGGATTCATCGTCTGACCACCAGACAATACCGTATCCACTTCATTTTCGAGGAAAATGTTCGTAATCCCCTCGCCTAGAGCAACAGCAATAATTCCAAACGGCGCCCATTCAAATACTTGACCAGGCGGAACTCCCTGTACGGCCTGCCCTGCAAGCAGTTCTGCTGCAGAATAGTCAACAACGGCTGAATCCTCTGCCTCATGCTCAAGTAAATCACGATGCTGCTCGCGCATATTAAGAATATGAATATCGGTTAATTCTCCGTAAGGAAGCGATAGGTTCAGTACGTCTCCCGGTTTGCGAGAGTGTACATGAACTTTAATAATATCGTCTTCTGTTATGACCAATATAGAGTCTCCATCTTTCCCAAGAGCACGTTTGTAAGCGGATTCATCAAAAAACGCTCCCGCTTGTCCGCTTAGCTTGCGATTGATAAAAAATTCCATATCGTATAAAAATTCAATAGCTTCCGTCGCTAAGCGTGCTTGTGCCGAGATCGGCTCTTGCTTGCGAATTGGTGGCACGATAATAGGAACAGCCACTTCTTCAGGTGGAGCTGCTTCTGACGGCATCGAATAAGTATCAAGCTGGCCATCGATTTCTGCTAGGCTGCGTACGAAACCCTCATAAATAAACACGAGACCTTGTCCGCCAGAATCGACTACGCCAACCTGCTTTAGTACAGGCAATAAATCAGGCGTACGCTGCAAAGCTTCATATGCCTTCTGATGCACCTCGTGCATCAACTCAGCCACGTCACTCGTTCTACGGGCGTACTGAACGGCATGCTTCGCAGCTTCCTTGGCAACGGTAAGAATCGTTCCTTCTACAGGCTTTACGACAGCTTTATAAGCGAGGTCAACACCGTATTGCAAAGCAGCGGCTATTTGCACCGTTCCCGCTTCTTCAAGACCGGCAAGCGACCTGGAGAAACCTCTGAACAGCTGTGACAAGATAACGCCGGAATTGCCCCGAGCCCCCATCAGCAGCCCCTTAGATAAGGCTTCTGTCGTTTTTCCAATGCTGCTTGACGGCTTGCTGCGCAGCTCGCGAACGCCTGAGGACATCGTTAAGTTCATGTTTGTTCCCGTGTCGCCATCCGGCACTGGGAATACATTTAATGCATTAACGTGCTCTGCGTTTCGCTGTAAATAATCCGCGCCGAGCAGTGCCATTGCGGTAAAATCAGATCCGTTTATAAAGCGCTTACTCAACGAAATTTCCCTCCCTGTTACTTAAGTACCCTGACATCCTGCACAATTATATGGACTTCTTCCACTTGTAGACCGATTACGTCGTTCAGCACATATTTTACCTTGGATTGAATGTTATGCGCTACCTCGGAAATTTTTGTTCCATAGCTTACGATGATGTAGAGATCAATATGCAATTCTTCATTTACTCGTCTAACTTCAACGCCGCGAGTCAAATTGTCTCGTCCGAGCAACTCGGCAATTCCGTCCTTTAGCTGTTTGCGTGAAGCCATCCCGACAAGTCCATAACAATCCATGGYCGCAGAGCCCGCAATAATGGCTATGCAATGGTCTGAGACATGTATGGAACCTAATTCTGTGCTTAGCTGCATTGGCATGGAAATACACTCCCTTACTGTATGTATTATGGACTAAGTATTATTGTACTATAAACGGCTCCTTTATAGAAGTCTGTTCAATAAATCCAGTTATTCTGCATGGTTGCTCGCTTTAAAAGCGATAAAGAACATCCTTGTCCTTATATTTAGGTTGAACAGAACCAATGTTTGTGATACGATATTCAAGTGTGTTTAAATGTTATTTCGCTTACGAATGAAATTTTCCTCACGCATAACGAAGCCATATTAATGGAATCCGTTTTGTTCAAGCAAGATTTAAAGGAGGTGTAGTCATGTCCCGCAAATGTTTTCTTACAGGTAAAGCACCTGGTAAAGGTAACAACGTTTCCCACGCAAACAACAAAACTCGTCGTTCTTGGGGCGTAAACGTGCAAAAGGTTCGCATTTTGGTTGATGGTAAACCGAAACGTGTTTATGTTAGCACACGCGCACTTAAAGCTGGTAAAGTTACACGCGTATAATGATGGCAATGGCCATAGACAAAAGCACCTGAGCGCTCAGGTGCTTTTTTTTTTGCTTGTCTACGATCACGGCCGAAGGGTGTCCTGCAGCATCTAGACCTAATTTTTTTGGAAGGTATTCAAAATCGCCTTTACGAACCCGCCCAAAAATTTAGGCAGTTTGATTGTATAAAATTTCATGCCTCATCCCTCCTCAGACACGCTCATCGAATTTATCCGTGACAACATTACTACGCTCATGTAAACATCCTATGCGTCGTCAGTTTGTCCTATTCCATAGTGCGTCTGAGGGGAAAGCCTATTATGCGCCCGTTATTGGCATTGGATTATCTCTTATATATATAATAGCCGCTCCAACGACAGCAATTAGTAAATAAAATACTATCGATAGCGCGAAAAAAGCGATTCGCATGCCTAGCTTTTCAAATCTCCGGAAAAAGCGAATGCCCACGTACAAAGCGAGCAGCGAGAAGAGATACCGATAAAAACCCGATATCATCGAGAATAGCGCTAGCAGCAGTCCGGCAAGAAATGTATACATCAACAGCCAGAGTGTTGTTTTCAACCGTTCATTCATCGCAGTACCTCCTAGCGCAATACCGCGATTGCCGCGGCTCGGTCTACCTCTGAGAACACGGCACTTCCTGCCACAAGCACATTAGCGCCAGCTTCACGAATGACTGCTGCCGTTGTTTGATTAACACCACCRTCAACCTGGACATGAACATCATCTAGTCCCTGCTCCTCCAGCATCGCACGAAGCTGGCGCAGCTTCACAAGCGAATAAGGAATGAACTTCTGACCCCCAAATCCAGGGTTAACCGTCATAATAAGCACGAGATCAAGATCATGCAAAATAGGCTCCAGCACAGAAACAGGTGTTGCCGGATTAATCGCTACGCCCACAGGCAGCCCTTTTTCTTTTATGTAATGAACGGTTCTATGCAAATGCACGCAAGCTTCAGCATGAATAGTAATGCGGTCCGCGCCTGCTGCAATATAGTCCTCAATTGAAAGTTCCGGACGTTCAATCATCAAATGCACATCAAAAGGAAGCTTCGTCACAGGCCTGATAGCTGAAATGACCGGCGGTCCAAAAGTTAGATTGGGGACAAAATGTCCGTCCATCACGTCGATGTGAATCCAATCTGCTCCTGCCGCTTCGACTGCTTGAACTTCCTCTCCTAGCCTTGCAAAGTTGGCCGATAATATAGAAGGGGCAATAATCGTCATAGTTGTTAGTACCTCCGTTTTTTCTCTCTCATCTCCGTCATAAACAGCAAGTAGTGGTCATGCCTGCTTTTTTCTATTTTCCCGCTCTCAACCGCAGCAAGCACGGCGCAGCCTGGTTCACTTACATGCGTGCAGCCACGGAATTTACAATCGGGAGACAGCTCGCGCATTTCTACAAAACAATAACCTAAATCTTCGATTCCCAGCTCCTGAAAGTCCAGCTGGCTGAAACCTGGTGTATCAGCGACTAAGCCGCCTCCAATTTCAATAAGCTCCACATGCCTCGTTGTATGCTTGCCTCGTCCAAGACGATTGCTGATTTCATTTGTCTCCAGCTTAAGACCAGGAACGATCGCATTAAGCAGTGATGACTTGCCTACGCCTGATTGTCCGGCAAATACGGCCATATGCCCTTTCAGCTTTTCTTGAAATGGAGCAATGCCTTCTCCCAAACGAGAGCTTGTCCCGAACACTTCATATCCAAGTGCTCTGTATATACGATTAACGGAGGCAGCCGCAGCTTGCGCCTCCTCCGTTTCCAAACCGTCTTTCTCTAAGTCCTGCTTGCTTAAGCATAATACTGCTGGTATGCCTGCATGCTCGATATGCACAAGGAACTTATCCAGCAATTGCAAATTAAGAGCAGGCTCTGTAACCGAAAACACAAGAATCGCAAGATCGATATTCGCAACTGGCGGTCGAATAAGCACTGATGTACGAGGCAGCAGCTGCTCGACGGTTCCTTCACCGTTCTCTGTCAAGCTATACATCACTGCATCGCCTACAAGCGGCGTTAAGCCCTTATTCTTAAAGACGCCTCTAGCGCGGCATTGGACTGTTGCCGAGTCCGACGCCGCATTCTCCGCTCTTACGTAGTAATAGCCACTGAGCGCTTTTACTATCGTGCCTTTGAGATGACCCTCTTTGCTATTATGGCTGTTGCTGCTCTTGCTGCTGCTCTTCTTCAATTGGCTCATCATTGTTTTGGGTAACCTCCGTTTGTGTCGGCGCTTCTGTTTCCTTCACTTCATTACCCGGAATAGTCAAATTGGATGAATTCGTGCCATTGACTATTTCTTTGTACGTAATTGTTTTGATATCAATAAACTGATTGTCTCGGAATACCGTTACTCTGGCTTCCGTATCCGGTGAGACAAGAACGGTAACTACGAAGGTTTCCATACCTGTAATTTTACGTTTCTCTGATACAATATTTTCACCGCGTGCATCGGAGTATTCAATTCGAACTTCACTTGCTTTGCCTGCCTCCGCCGGTGAAATCATAATGTTAAACTTATGCTCTTTCGCATCGGCTGGCGGCCCTGAGCTTACAGTAATTGTAACTTTTTCCCCTTTGGTTACTTTATCATTAGGTTGGAATGGATCTTGGCTAATGACATGATCCTTCTCGTGCAAATAACTCGGAGCATACAAAATATCAGCTTTGTCTAGTGTAAGCTCGTATGCTTTGATCAAATCCTTGGCTACATCAAGCGGCTTGTTAATTAAGTTAGGCATTGCAACGGTCTCTCGGCCTTTGCTGACCACGAATTTAAATTCAACCGATTCAGGGTTGTAGGCTTCACCCGGTTTTGGCGACTGCTGAATGATCGTATCTGGAGCTTCCTCACTGAAAACAGGATCTTCAATTACGATTTGATCCTCTGTTATCCCAAGTGCAATAAGCTCATCAATAGCGGTCTGCAGCGCTTTCCCAACATAATTATCAATTTCTTCCAGCTCAGGACCGTCACTCACCGTTAATTGAATAAGGGAGCCTTCCTTCACTCGCATATTCATCTTTGACTGACTTATAACCTGATCCTTCGGAATTTCCTTGTTATGCTCGCGAATGATAGGATCTTCTACCTTGAGCCCAGCGGCCTCAATCATTTGACGTGCTTCAATTTCGGTTTTGGTTACGACATATGGCACGCTTACTTCCGCAACGTCAAGCACCCCAAGAAGCTTAATGAAGCCAAATATAATAATCGCCAGTATGAGCAGTGTAACACCTACGACAGTAAGCGGTTTTTTCCAGCTCTTGGACTTTGGCAGCTGCTCAACTTCTTTTTGCTGCTCATCATTTTTCGATATGACGGGCCGTGCAATCTCTTGTGTTTCTGTTGGCCGTATATCACCACGGATAGCAGGCATAACACGCGTCTCATCCAAATCATTAACATGTGCGAACGTGATTTTGGGTTCCTTTAATCGTTCTGGACGAAGGCAGGTATCCAAATCAAGAAGCATTTCATGCGCTGAGTTATAACGTTCACTCGGATTTTTGCGCATCGCTTTGAGAATGACATTCTCAACGCTCTGCGGAATATGCGGATTAACGATTCGCGGCTCCTCGAAATTTTCTTGCAAATGCTTCAAAGCTACGCTAATTGGGCTCTCGCCAAGGAACGGCAGCTTAGCTGTCAGCATTTGATAGAGTACAATGCCGAGCGAATATAAGTCGGACTTTTCTCCGGTATTAATTCCTTTGGCATGCTCAGGGGAAAAATAGTGAACCGATCCGATAACCGAGCCTGTCTGTGTAATCGTGGATGAAGTAACCGCCCTTGCGATACCAAAATCCGTAACCTTTACACGTCCATTTTTGCCGATTAATATATTATGCGGCTTAATATCACGATGAATAATGTGATTTTGATGCGCGTGATCAAGCGCATCTGCAATTTGCATARCAATGCGCACCGCTTCATCTGGCTGCAACGGCGCTCGTTCTTGTATAATTTCATTCAAATTATGGCCTTCAATATATTCCATAACGATATAATGTGTATCTTCTTCTTGTCCTACATCATAAATGCTGACGACATTCGGATGAGATAGCGCAGCTGCTGACTGTGCTTCACGACGGAATCGGCGAATAAATTCTTCATCATGCACAAATTGCTGCCGCAGCACCTTCACTGCGACTTTTCTATTAAGCAGCACATCATGCGCTTTATACACAAGCGCCATCCCGCCGCCGCCTATGCGAGTCAATATTTCATAACGTCCGCCTAAATCCTGTCCAATCATCCTTGTCACCCCTCTCGATTCGTGCCAGCTGCTTCTTGGAGAAGTACGACAGTTATATTGTCGTCCCCGCCTGCTTGCAGCGCAAGCGAAATGAGATGATCAGCTTTTGCATCCAGCTCAAGTTGATCCGTCGTGACCGTTTGCAGCATTTCCTGATCGCTCACCATATTTGATAATCCATCGCTGCACAGCAGCAGCACATCCTGTGCGGACCACTCTACCGCTTGAACATCGATTTCAACTTGAGAATCCGTACCAACTGCACGAGTCAGTACGTTGCGCCTTGGGTGGTGAGCAGCCTCCTCTGCGCTAAGCTGGCCAGACTTGACCAATTCATTCACAAGTGTATGATCATTCGTTAATTGTGTAATGACGCCCTCGGTAATCTTGTAAGCGCGACTGTCTCCCACATGGCCTATAATAGCGTTGTCCTGTTTCACTAAAGCGGCCACGATCGTAGTACCCATATTCCGATACTGCTCGTTCTGGGAAGCAAGCTCAAAGACAGCGTCGTTCGCCTGCGAAATCGCTTGTCTTATGAGCATTTTTCCTTCTTGCAGAGACAAGTCCTCTTTAGCGGCGCTTTTCTCCAGCATGCTTCGGAAAGCGTCAACTGCCCTCTGGCTTGCAACGTCTCCAGCCTGATGGCCGCCCATGCCATCAGCTACGATGGCAAGCGTTACTCCATTATTCAGTTGACTTACCCATGATTGGTCTTCATTGACATGACGAACCCGTCCAATATCACTGCGGTTTGCCGTTAACAATCAATCATCACCTCGCCTGAGACTCCATATGTTTTGCTCTTAATTGGCCGCATGCAGCTGCAATGTCATGCCCTTGTTCCCTGCGGATCGTTACACTCACTTTATTTTTCTCAAGTACACGCTGGAATTCAAAGATGTCCTCGCGCGGAGTCCGAACATAATTGCGTTCAGGAACATGGTTTACAGGAATCAAGTTAACATGGCACAACATTCCTTGCAGCACGTCTGCCAGCTCCTGCGCATGCTCAGCTTGATCATTAACACCGCCGATCAAGGCGTATTCAAATGTTATTCTCCGGCCAGTCTTCGCAATATAGTTATGGCAAGCTGCCATTACATCAGCAAAAGGAAAACGACGGTTAACCGGCATTAGCTTTGAGCGAAGCGCATCATTTGGTGCATGGATCGATAGTGCCAAGTTGATTTGTGTATTCTCCTCGGCAAACTTGTACATGCTCGGCACGATGCCGCTAGTCGAAACCGTAATGTGACGCTGACCGATGTTTAGGCCTTTCTCGTGGATCATAATACGCAAGAAAGCCATCGTTGCATCATAGTTCTCGAACGGCTCCCCAGAACCCATAATAACGATGCTGGATACACGTTCTCCGGTAGCATCAAGCATCATCTGCGCTGTAACAACCTGCGCTACGATCTCGCCTGCAGTCAAGTTGCGTTTCAAGCCGCCAAGCGTCGAAGCACAAAACGTACAGCCGATTCGGCAGCCGACCTGTGTCGTTACACAAATACTGTTGCCGTAGTTATGGCGCATAATAACAGTCTCAATCGCGTGGGCATCATGAAGTCCGAATAGAAACTTCACGGTTCCGTCCTTCGATTCAAACTTTGTAATCTCGTTAAGCGTAATAATTTGGAAGTTCTCCTCCAGCTTATCGCGAAGGGCTTTCGATAGGTTGGACATATCTTCAAAGCTCTTTACCCGCTTCACATATAACCAATCAAACAGCTGTCCGCCGCGAAATGCCGGCTCACCATTATCTGTCATCCATTGTTGAAGCTGTTCGAGCGTGTAGTCATATATGCATGGTTTCATTTCATCACACCTGTACCTTTATAGTAGGACGGCTCATAGAAGCTGAACACCGCCATCGATTTATTTTACCACAAACGCCCATGTTCAGCCATAAGCAGCGATTATGGACGCTTTACCATCCTTGCTATGAAAAATCCGTCACTGTCAAAATGCTGTGGAAGCAGCTGAGCTTGACCATTAAAATGCTCATCGATGGCTCCAGCTTTCATCAACTGATCAACGATAGCCTCTGGCCAATTGCGATCCAATTCAAATTCAGGATGCTCCTGCAGAAACCGAGCTACTTGCTGCTCATTTTCTTCCTTCTCTATCGTACATGTGCTATAAACAAGCACACCGCCAGGGCGCACTAAATCACATACAGAATGCAATAAACGCTGTTGAATGGCAGCGATATCCGATACGTCACCTGCGGTTTTGGTCCATTTGATTTCCGGTTTGCGTCTAATAACGCCGAATCCAGAGCATGGTGCGTCAAGCAACACGGCATCCATCGATTGCGGCTTGAAGCGCTCGCCTAATTTTAGAGCATCTTCGGTAATCGCTTCAACATTGCGCAGCTTCAAGCGCTCGGTTTGCGTCACAATTAAATCACGTTTATGTGCATGCAAATCATTCGCCCACACCTTGCCTTTGCCACCCATCAGTTCTGCCAAATGCGCGCTCTTTCCACCTGGTGCCGCGCAGCAATCCAGCACTTGCATGCCGGCTTTTGGCGCTACAATTTCAGCTACCAGCATGGAGCTTTCATCCTGTACCGACCAAACACCCTCGCGGAATCCGTCCGTATCAGCCAGATTGCCTCCGCGATTAATCGTAATACCTGCAGGAGCAATGACAGAAGGCTCAGCTTCATATCCTGCTGCTTTTAGAAGCTCGATCGCTTCTTYACGATTGCCCCTTAGTGTATTAGCGCGAACGCTTGTATGCGGATGCTCATTGCCCGCAGCGCAGATAGCTTCTGCCCGCTCATAACCGTATGCCGTAGCCCAGCGGCTTACTAGCCATTCTGGATAGGAATGCCGCAGCGCAATTTGCATAATTGGATCTTTATGTTTAATTTCAGCTGGCTGCAGCTCAGCTCGTCCGCGATCGATGCTGCGGAGCACGCCGTTAACCATACCTGAAATACCGGAATGTCCGCGTTTCTTTGCAATCGTAACCGCTTCATTCACAGCAGCATGTGCCGGAATGCGATCTAAGTACAATAGCTGATAAGCACTCATTCGAAGCAGCTGATGTACCCAAGGCTCAAGCTTATTCAGCCCTTTGGATACAAAGCGGCTAAGCCAGTAATCAAGCGTCACTTGTCGCTGAATCGTGCCGTAAACAAGCTCGGTAACAAGCCCGGCGTCCGCTCTCTGCAAACCTGCATCCTGCAATGTGCGATTAAGCTGCAAATTGCTGTATGCACCGGTTTGTGCGACCTTTACTAATGTATCCATTGCCAGCTCACGCGGAGATTTCACCTTGCGCGGCCCCGGCTGCTGTTGTCCATTTTGAGCAGACTGCCCGCCGGCAGCAGGTCGTTTATGACCTGCTTTCGCTCCGGATTTTCCTTTTGCTCGGTTGCTGCTATTGCGATTTGGACTTGGTTTTTGTGTACTTTCCGTCATGCTGCTCCACCATCTCCTAATCGTGTGCCCGCTTCTAAGCGAGCACCCTTAAGCCAATCTGCTGCGGTCATCGTTCTTTTTCCAGCGGGCTGAATTTCTTTCAGCACTAGTACGCCTTCACCCGTTTGAACATGAATGCCGCTGCTGTCTGCTGCAACTACGGTTCCTGGCTCAGCAGCAGCTTTAGCTGCTGTGGCTGCAGAAGGAACTCCGCAATTCCACACTTTGAATACTTCTCCGTTTAAGTACGTAAAGGCGCCGGCCATTGGCGACAATCCTCGCACCTGATTAAAGATGGCACGCGCAGGTCTTGTCCAATCAATTCGTTCATCATCGCGGGTCAAATTCGGTGCATAGGTTGCTTGCTCATGCTGCTGCGGCTCGGCTTTTACTTCTCCAGCAACGATTGCAGGAAGCGTCTTGCCAAGCAGTTCAGCACCTGCGATGCTCAGCTTCTCAAACATCGTGCCCGATGTATCCTCATCGGTAATTGGAAGCTCCACGACGCTAATCATATCGCCGGTGTCCAGTCCTTCTGCCATATACATAATCGTCACGCCAGTTGAACTCTCGCCATTAATGATCGAACGCTGTATAGGTGCGCCGCCGCGATATTTCGGCAGCAGCGAGCCATGCACGTTGATGCATCCAAGTCGAGGGATTTCCAGCAGCGCCTTCGGCAATATTTGGCCGTAGGCTGCCGTTACGATAAGATCCGGCTGCATCTCAGCAACCATTGCAACCGCCTCCGCACTGCGCATGCGCTCAGGCTGGAGCACTGGCAGTCCAAGCGACAACRCCGCTTCCTTTACAGGCGGCGGCGTCAGCGTTTTTTTGCGGCCCTTCGGCCGATCAGGCTGTGTTACAACAGCGACAACATTATATTGCTGCTCAAGGAGCAGCTTCAAAGAGGGAACGGCAAATTCTGGCGTCCCCATAAATACGATACGCATGAAGCTATTCGCCGCCTTTTCTAGCTCTTTCCGAAATGTCGTAGATGCTCTCCGCCAAATCGGTAAACAAAATGCCGTTCAAATGATCAACTTCATGCTGGAACGCGCGCGCGAAGTAACCAGATGCTTGAACAGTAAACGTCTGTCCGCTGCTGTCTTGTCCGGTTACCACAATGCGATCAGCACGCAGCACGTCGCCATTAAGATTCGGAATGCTAAGGCAGCCCTCAGGACCAAGCTGCTCTCCTTCTTGCTCTACGATGACGGGATTAACCATCTCGACCAAACCATTCTCATCGCCTACATCTACTACAATAACACGCTTCGAAATGCCGATTTGAGGCGCAGCAAGACCTACTCCCTCTGCATCGTACATCGTTTCAGCCATATCTTTTAACAGCTTTTGCAAGTTTGCATTAAATTTCGTTACTTCCTTCGCCACTTCCCGCAATACTGGATCTGGCTCTTTTACAATTATACGGATACTCATAGTATTCCCTTCCTTTACGTTCATTAAAATAGTAATAGCTATTTATAATATAACTTGTGGATCTACGTCAATACTGAATTGCACCTGGCGCTGCGGCGGACCATCCGTAAACGGGACGAGTGCCTTGCGAACAAGGGCCGAAGCATCGATACTCCCACGATATTTTATCACACATTGAAAACGGTAGCGATCTTTCATTCTTGAAATCGGCGATGCTACTGGCCCAAGCACCTCCAGCGCTCGACCAAAACCGCTGCTTAGCGAAATAAGGACGCCTTCATTTTCCGCTAATTCTCGCAGATCAGAAGCAAACCGTTCACTAATGGAAGATAGCAGCGGCAGCTGCTCATGAGACATCGTAACGAGAATCAGTCTGCAATAAGGCGGATAGCCCATTGCACTGCGATGACGCAGCTCTTCACTTACAAAAGCGGTGTAATCATGCTGCTGAGCGGTCACTACTGCATAATGCTCGGGAGCATAGGTTTGAATGACGACTTCACCTGGCAAATGATGCCTGCCTGCACGTCCCGCAACCTGTGTAAGCAATTGAAACGTTCGTTCTGCTGCGCGAAAATCAGGCAAATTTAGCGATGTATCGGCAGCAATTACGCCAACTAGAGTAACAAAAGGAAAATCAAGACCTTTCGCTACCATTTGCGTACCGAGCAGTACATCCGCTTTACGCTCGCCAAACTGCTTCAGAAGCTTTTCATGCGAATTCTTTTCTGTAGTTGTATCCACATCCATGCGAATAACACGAATGCCCGGGAACAGCTTCGAGAGCTCTTCCTCAACCCGCTGCGTTCCAGTTCCAAAATAACGAATATGCTCGCTTTGACAAGAAGGACATGTGGTTGGGGCCTGCTCGGCATGCCCGCAATAGTGGCAGCGCAGCGCCCGTGATTTCTGATGATAGGTCAATGAAATATCGCAGTGGGGACAAGCTGCAGTATAGCCGCAAGACCTACACATCACAAATGTTGAGTAACCGCGTCTATTTAGAAGCAGCACCGATTGCTCTCCGCGCTCGAGCCTATCAGCAAGCGAGCTGTGCAGCAAGCGGCTGAACATCGAGCGGTTGCCTTCCTTCAGCTCCTCGCGCATGTCGATAACGGCAACCGGCGGAAGCGGTCTGTCGCCTACACGGCTAGGCATTGGCAGCAATGCCGGCTCGCGGCCTTCGTCCCGGGCAGACAGCGGCCGGCTAGCCGCTGCAAAGGATTCCAGCGATGGCGTTGCCGAACCAAGAACGACTGCCGCTCCATGCTGCTTCGCTCTTCTGACCGCCACATCACGAGCGTGATACTTCGGACTTTCCTCCTGTTTATAGGAGGATTCATGTTCTTCATCAATTATAATAAGCCCAATTCGTTCAAATGGTGCAAAAATAGCGGAGCGTGCGCCAATGGCTACCTGAACTTGGCGGCTGCGAATTTTTCGCCACTCATCGTATCGCTCGCCATTCGAAAGCCGGCTATGCAGCACAGCAACTGCGTCGCCAAACCGTCCTTTAAAACGCTCAACCATTTGGGGCGTCAGCGAAATTTCAGGAACGAGTACAATGGCCTGCTTCTCCTGCTCCAAGCAAAATTGAATAGACTGCAAATAAACTTCCGTTTTCCCGCTTCCCGTTACACCATGCAGCAGCATCGTCTGAGGCTCGCCTGCATCAACTGCTCTAACGATACGGTCATAAACATCTTTCTGGCCTTCTGTCAGCTCTAGTGGAGTCGTTCGTTCAAATTCTCTACCCGCATAAGGATCGCGCTGCTGCTCTACCTCTCTAAGCTCAAGCAGCCCTTTCTCTGCGAGTGAACGAACACTTGCCGCAGAGCCCCCTGCCAAAGTGAGCAGCTGCTGCAGCGCCAGTGGTCCGCCATGCTCCAGCATAAAGGCAAGCACTTCACGCTGCTTAGCCGCACGAGAAGGCAAGGCTTCCATCTGTACGCGTACAGCCTCCACATTATCTGGCACATATACGGTCAGCACCTTGCGTACAGCAAGTCGATCGCGAATTGAAGTTTGTTCGACCAGCACACCTTCGCGAAGAGCAGCCTTGACGGCCTTTGCATGCTCAGGAAAACGCTCCAGCAGCACTTCAAGTTTAACAAGCTGTCCGCTGCTGCCTAGCCACTCCAGCATAGCTGGCGGCAGATCCACCATTGCTGCTTCTTCGTCTTGAATGCCAACCAGCCGTTCAGCCTTTCCCTTCAAGGCTGCCGGAATCATAGCCTGAAGCGCTGTCGTCCATGAGCAACAATATTTATCGCTCATCCATTTCGCAAGTTCAATAAGATCCGGCAATAAAGGTGGAACATGATCGAGCAGCTCTGAAATCGATTTTAATCGATTTATAGCAACATCGGTCGTCTCCGACAGTTCCGTGACAAACCCTTGCAAGACGCGGCCGCCAAAAGGAACGCCAACGCGGCTGCCGACCTCAATCCAATCTTCAAAGGCTGCAGGCACTTCATAGTCAAACGGCCGATCCGTCTGGCGGCTCGGCACGTCAACAATTACTTTAGCAATCATTAGCCGTTCCCTCCAGGAGACACTAGCCGCCCTGCAATCAACTCCAGCAAGCGATTCGCAACCTCACGCTTAGACAATAGCGGCATCTTCTCCACGAGTCCTTCTGCGCCATACACCTGCACAATATTGGTATCTCCGTTAAAGCCCGCTCCGTCCTTGCTTACATCATTAGCAACGATGAGGTCGCAATGCTTGCGGCGCAGCTTGTCCATCGCATAATGCTCGATCTGCTCCGTTTCTGCCGCAAAACCAACAAGAAACTGCTTCTGCTTGTGCTGTCCCAATGTCTCCAAAATATCCGTTGTACGCTCTAGCTCGAGTACGAGCTTCTCGCCTTTTTTCTTCATCTTCTGATCGCTTACATGTACCGCTCGATAATCGGCTACCGCTGCCGACTTCACGACAATATCCATGTCGTCATAGATGCTCGTTACAGCTTCAAGCATTTGCTGCGCGGACTCCACACGAATGACCTTCACACCTGCAGGAGGCTCTGCTGATGTACGGCCCGCAACTAAAGTTACATCAGCGCCCATCATCAGCCCCGCCTCAGCAATTGCAAAGCCCATCTTGCCTGACGAGTCATTGGTCAAATATCTTACCGGGTCCAGTCGCTCAATCGTTCCACCTGCAGTAACAAGCAATTTTTTCCCTTTTAGCTTACCGTTTTTGCTAAACCACGAGTCGATTGCAGCTACGATATCTTCCGGTTCGGCAAGGCGTCCTTTGGCAACATAGCCGCATGCGAGCTGCCCGGTGCCAGGCTCAACAAACATCACGCCGCGCGACGCCAGCAGCTCCAAATTATGGACAACGGCTGGATGCTCATACATATGTACATTCATCGCTGGCGCTATGAGTACCGGACAAGTAGCAGCAAGCAGCGTTGTGCTAAGCATATCATCAGCGTGACCTCCGGCTAGCTTTGCTATTGCATTAGCAGTAGCCGGAGCAATGACGACTAAATCCGCATGATCAGCCAAATGAATATGAGAAACTACCGCAGGATCTCTCTCATCAAACGTATCGATATATACGGGATTGCGAGATAACGTTTGCAGCGTGAGCGGCGTTATAAATTTTGTTGCCGATTCAGTCATGATGACGTTCACATTAACGCCCGCCTGCACCAGCTTGCTGCAAAGCGCTGCGCCTTTATAGGCTGCAATTCCGCCTGTGATGCCGAGTATAATTGTTTTTCCTTTTAGCATGGTGTATCTCCCGTCAAGCGCAAACAGCAAAACCCATCCTTTGGCGGCAATAGTCCGTTTCATGATGAAATATAAACTGCTTTCACAATATGTTAACATCAAATTTTATATTTCAAATGCAAACGGCAGAAGCCGCCCAATGGCAGATAAGCTCGTTACGCGATAAAATGATAAGCCGCATAATAAGTATCTAGCTTATCATGTTATAGTATTTGAAATGTGTAACTTTATTTGTCATTGATAATTACGAATTGTACTACCAATCCTTGCGTTCCCTTAAGCTTGTAATTTGGGCAACATGATGTTTGCCATGCCAAGCTACAAATCCAAGAAAATAAGCTAATCCAATTTGACTGCCCTTCTCTGGATGATAGAACATTTTTTCGAAATCTGAAGCATTCATTGAACGAAGCAGCAATACCCATCGTGCATAAATACCCTCTACAATCGCTAAGCTGATATCTGTCGATGCTTGCAGGCTGTCAGCGGTTTCTGCCCAGCGTTCCCCGTTAAAAGGCTTAATCGTCGGATTGGACTCCGTCAGGGCAAGCTTGAATCGTGTGAAACTATTCATCGATGCATCTGCCAAATGATGAACTACTTGGCGCAAGCTCCATCCGCCGCTTCGATAAGACGTATTCAACATGTCTTCATCCAAATCTGCCAAAGCTGCTCTTAGCTGTCCTGGGAGCTTCTCAATCTCTACAATCCATTGTTCACGCTGCTTAACCGTCATTCCCTCGAACGAGTACCTGCCAATTGGATAACGTAATTTGTCCATTCCGTTCCCTCCTGTTCATTCGTCCTGCACCTGCAAACACTGCTTCTATCATATCATATGCGGCAGAAAATTCTAAGTAATCCATTCACATTTCAAGCTGTAATTTATGTTTTATTTCCCTTGATTAAGCGCTGCTTTTCTTAACTGATGAGCAAGCTTGTACAGCTCGGCAATATCATATCTGCCTATTTGCTCGAACCTACCTACTGCCTCGCCAATATCCACGACATCAACGGCAATGACTTGCTCGCCGTCTGGCGGATTAAGCGGTGCCTCCACCAGATTAACCTCGCCATAGCCGACTAGCCGCACAAAATGTGGGTGCGGAATATGCGGCCTATATGGCTCATCAGCAAACGAGCGGCATTGAAAGCAGCCAAACAACGTATAAGAAACCAATTCTGCACCAAGTTCTTCTTTCACTTCACGAACAAGTGCGTCCATATGGTGCTCGTTAGGCTCTAAAGTCCCTCCGGCAAGTTCCCATCTTTCGTCATCTAGCTTCATGACTACATATTGATCGCCAACCGTAGGTATGATGCTAATATTGCTAACAGATTCTTCCGCCACTTCGTAATCAAGAGAGAAACAATTTTCAACCAAACCCCATACTATACCTTTAGATAATGTTGGAAAAGATTGCAGGCTTATGTTCATTTTGATGTTCGTCCTTATCGACTATTATTGGTTATTCATCATTTTCAGAAATTCAAAGATTCCAACTGACATGCCAATCCCTACAAGCACAATAAGAAAGCCAATAACAAAGTTCATCCATCCTGAGCGTTTGTGTCTTGGCTTAGCAACGATCCGCTTGACCTGTTCATCGAGCTTGTCTAATGACTCTTTTATTTCGCGGAGTTCCTGTTCATCTGCCATCATTCTCGCACTCACAGCCTCTCTTTGAAACGTTATGACCTGCTCAAACTCGCTTATCAACAATATGTTTGTTCTCTTTGATTTCTTTCCTCAGCATTTGGATCTCTGTATTAAGCATTTCCACTTGCTTTGTCAATTTAGACGAGTTTATCGAATCTCGGATAATAAATGACAATAGAAACAAGAAAACAACCATAATTATAATCGTAAAAAAGATGGGATCCACAGGATTGCTCCTTTCAAAAATTGTGCGCATTAAAAAAGAAAAAGGAGTGTAATACTGTCTCCAGTATACACTCCGCTGTTCTGTTTACTATAATAAAACAGATCTTAATCCTCTTTTGTTGCTAGGTTTTCCACTTGGAGAATGTCACCGTAAATTTCTTCTAGTGCCACACCAACATACTTGCGAGAGCGCGGGTTTTTAAGCTCCGACTTGTCTCCGTTGCGAAGCATGCGTGCGCGTCTTGAAGCTGCTACGACAAGCGTGTATTTACTGTCAACTTTTTTCACCATTTCATCAATGGACGGATATAACATCGTTCATTCTCCTCACTCATGCTTTCTCAATTGCGGCAACCATTCCCGAAACGTAAGGTAAATATCTTTCTCTGCGGCAATGCTCTGCAATCATGATGCTGCGAATACGATCGCATGCAGCATCTATCTCATCATTCAATACCGCATAGTCGTAGTGACCGAGCAAATTCATTTCTTCAACGGCCACAGACATGCGATTATTGATCGTATCCAATGTTTCAGTACCACGTCCGGTAATTCGCTGCTTCAGCTCATCCAAAGACGGCGGCAACAGAAATACGAAAATACCTTCGGGAAACTTTTGTTTCACCTTAAGCGCTCCCTGTACCTCGATCTCCAAAATAACGTCCTTGCCGCTCTCTAAAGTTCGTTCAACGAAATCACGCGGTGTACCGTAGTAATTACCAACATATTCAGCATGCTCCAAAAGTGCGTCACGCGCAATCATATCTTGGAACTGCTCTCTGCTTTTGAAAAAATAATTCACGCCATCTACTTCACCCTGACGCGGTAGCCTGGTCGTTGCCGACACAGAATAAACCAGCTCAGGAACCTTGTTGCGAAGAACCGAACAAACCGTTCCTTTGCCAACCCCTGAAGGGCCGGACAATACAATTAACAATCCCTTATCCATATTACTCCCCGTACTATTCGTCGTTATCGTCGTCCTTAGTGGATAATCGGTGCGCAACTGTTTCTGGCTGAACCGCCGATAAAATCACATGATCACTATCCGTAATAATTACAGCCCGTGTGCGACGACCATATGTAGCATCGATCAGCATATGTCGGTCACGCGCTTCTTGAATGATTCTTTTAATCGGAGCCGATTCAGGGCTTACGATTGATATAATGCGATTTGCAGATACAATATTACCAAATCCGATATTAATAAGTTTAATAGCCAAGCCTCGTTCCTCCTCCGCCTACGGTCTTCCCTTGTGCATCTGTCTACAAATGTTCAAATACCTTTTATATTTTATAAATGTGAATACGACAAGTTCGCGTTCTTGCCAAATACCGACAGAACTACTGCACTATTGTTGACGAAAAAAGTGTCGGACATACTTCCGTTACAGGCTTTAGAAGCCATTATAAACGATTTTAGGCAGCCTGTCCTTACCACGCTGAACATGTGCGGCATCTGTATCCATGATTCATTTTAATTGATTTTTCACGAACGAACAAGCGAAAATGCGAAAACAAGCAAAAAAAGGCTGTTTTCGCATCTATTTTATCGATTTAGTTGTGTACGCTCAGTCTTCTCCCAAACGTATTTGGTAAGCTGAACACCCATATCATAGAACATAAACGGTGTGATTAAATATATGCCATTAAAATGCGGCAAAGCAACGTCGAGCAGCTCCTTTGCAATTTGCACGCCTTCCGCTCGGCCCGCTTCCCCTTCAAGACCCGCCATGCGCTGGCGAACCTCATCAGATAGCTGGATACCAGGCACCTCGTTATGCAAATATTCGGCATTCCGTCCGCTGGCCAGCGGCATAATTCCGATAAATACAGGTACTGACAAATGCTTCGTTGATTCTGCGATTCGCTCAATTAAGCTTGGGTCATAGACAGGCTGCGTCATAATGTAATCTGCACCCGAAGTAATTTTACGTTCAAGCCGTTGGACCGCTTTGTCTAAATGCTTCACATTAGGATTAAATGCGGCGCCTACAACAAACTTCGCTTTTTGCTTAAGCGGCTTGCCTGAGAAGGCTGTTCCATCATTCAACTGCTTAATCATACGAATCATCTCGAAGGAAGTAAGGTCATAAACCGAGCTCGAATCCGGCAAATCGCCAAATCGGGCAGGATCTCCAGTTACAGCAAGCACATGATCGATATCGAGTGCATCAAGACCCATCATATGTGACTGCGTACCAATCAAGTTACGATCTCGGCAAGCGATATGCACGAGTGGACGAATGCCTACTTTCTCCTGGACAAGCGCTGCGAGTGCAATGTTGCTCATTCGCGTAACAGCCAGAGAGTTGTCAGCCATCGTAACCGCATCCGCCTTTGCTTCCTTCAAAGCAGCAGCACCAGCCATAAATTTACGAATATCCAAATCACGCGGCGGGTCAAGCTCAACAATGACGGTGTGGCGCTTCTGAACCAAATCTACAATGTTAGGCTCCTGCACCGTTTGTTTCAGTGGCGCAGCATCTACTGTATCAGCTGATTTCTCAACTGGCTTTACAACAATTCTCTCTGCTGCAGCCGAATGAACAGCTGCTTGTCCGAGCTGTGGAACGTAACCATCTAGCGCCTCGGCAATTGCCTTAATGTGCTCAGGAGTCGTACCGCAGCAGCCGCCAATCAAGCGAGCGCCGCGATCTGCAAAGCGCAAGGCTGTCTCTGCAAAATATTCAGGTCCTGCGGGATACGTATATTTGCCATCAATATAGTCGGGTATACCTGCGTTCGGATATACCGATAATGGTAAGCCAACTGGCCCCGTTATCGAGTCGATCGCTCTCATAATCCCATTCGGGCCGCTGCGGCAATTAAATCCAACCATATCAGCGCCCTCTTCTTGCAGTAAATCGAAGGCTCCCTTCATGCCATTCCCATCCTGCGTGCGGCCAACATCCTCGACTGCAAACTGGCAAATAACAGGAACATTCGACGCTGCTCTAGCAATCTTAAGGGCAAGCAGCATTTCATCAAGATCATAGAAGGTTTCCAGCAAAAGACCATCCACGCCCTCATCAAGCAGCGCATGCATTTGCCGCTGATAGGCTTCAATTACTTTAGCTGTTCGTAAATTTTTCAGCTTGCCGTCTCGAATGGAGCCAACAGCGCCTACAACATAAGCATCATTGCCGATCGCTGCACGAGCTGCGCGTACACCAGCACGGTTAATTGCATCCATTTCGTCTTCTAAGCCATATTTCGAGAGCTTCTCAAGATTGGCTGAGAACGTGTTTGTCTCAATTACGCGTGCGCCAGCTTCATAGTAGCGACGGTGAATATTTTCAATTACATCGGGACGGTTCGTATTGATTTCCTCATAAGAAACGCCGACAGGGAACCCCATCTGATATAGATAGGTTCCCATCGCGCCGTCCCCGGTCAAGATACGCTGCTGGAGCGCTTCCCTCAAATCCGGTTTCATTATATTCATACCACCCATCTTACTTTGCTCTTAAAACTCGCCGCAGAATGATACTGCAGCCGGTCCAGACATATATACATGATTATCGGATTCATTCCACTCAATCAATAGGTCGCCGCCTTTGAGTGAAACCGTTGCTGTCCGATCTGTTGCGCCAGTGAGTACAGAAGCAACTACCGTTGCGCAAGCGCCTGTACCGCAAGCTAGCGTTGGTCCTGCACCGCGCTCCCAGACGCGCATATCGGTATGCGTACGGGATTTCACCGTAACGAACTCAACATTTATTTTACGTGGAAATAACGGATGTGTCTCAAGTTTGGGACCCCAAGTGCCTAGATCAAAATTTACAGCATCATCAACATAGATGACACAGTGAGGGTTGCCCATCGATACAGCGGTAAAACGGAATTCACGACCGTCCACCTTTATCGGATGTTCAACGACTTGCTCCGCATCGATCGTTGTTGGTACACGAAGGCCATTTAGAATCGGCTCTCCCATATCTACACGAACAGATGACACTTTGCCATCTTGAACGGTAAGCTGCACTTTTTGAGCGCYTGCGCCAAGTGTTTCGATTGTAATCTCTTCTTTATCGGTTAAGCCATTATCATACACATATTTAGCGACGCAGCGAATGGCGTTGCCGCATTGCTCAGCTTCTGAACCATCAGAATTAATAATGCGCATACGGAAATCCGCGATTTCTGAAGGCAAAATATAAACGAGACCATCTGCCCCGATTCCAAAAAACCGGTTGCAAAGCTGTATAGCTAATTCCGCAACATTTTCTGGAAGCTGCTGCTCGCCTGCAATCACCACAAAGTCATTTCCCAAACCGTTCATTTTTGTAAAATTCATCTGAATGCCCTCTCCTTGCTACATCTCTAGGTATGATAAAACTATGATTAATTGCTAATAGCATACCGCAAAGCAAGGAGAAAGGCTATTCATAATTTGTATCAAGATTTGTATTTTTTCGTTATCTTGCCGCGGTTTGAGGGCCTAACGGCCATTTCGTTTTACCTTTATTTTTCTTGGAAGTGCCGAATACACTGCCAATTCCCATTAAGAAAGTAGGAATTCCCGCAGCTACAAAGACGAGACACCATTCACGGAAGTTAAGTGGAACGGTTTTGAAGATAGGCTGCAATGCATCGATATAAAGCACTCCGATCATCAACACTAGCGATGACAATACGGCAAGCACCAAATATTTATTTTGGAACGGATTACGGTGAAAAATGGAACGCGAGCTTCGGCAGTCAAATACATGGATGAGCTGTGCCATAACGAGAGTAGCGAAAGCTACCGTTTGCGCCTTCATTAGGTGCGCAGCATTGTTTGGACCGTCTTGAAGCGTAATCCAGAAAGCGCCAAGCGTACATACACCTATCAGAATGCCTCGGCTTATAATTTTCCAGCCCAGCCTGCGGGAGAAGATGCTCTCCTTTGCCGAACGAGGCTTTTGCTGCATTAAATCCTTTTCTGCCTGATCTACGCCAAGCGCCATTGCCGGCAATCCGTCCGTGACCAGATTGACCCACAAAATTTGAATCGGAACGAGCGGAAGCGGCAATCCTGCCATCATCGCAAGAAACATGACGAGTATCTCACCAACGTTTGATGCTAATAAATAACGGATAAATTTTCGGATATTTTCATATATGCCTCTTCCTTCTTCTATAGCAGCTACAATTGTCGAGAAGTTGTCATCACTCAGAACGAGCGCGGACGCTTCCTTCGATACATCCGTTCCGGTAATGCCCATCGAAATTCCGATATCCGCTGCTTTGATCGCTGGAGCATCGTTTACGCCGTCGCCTGTCATCGCAACGACATGTCCTTGGCGCTGAAGCGCTTTGACGATACGCAGTTTATGCTCTGGCGATACACGCGCGTATACATAAATATTGTCTACGAGCCGGTCGAGCTGTTCATCGGACATCGCCTCCAGCTGCTTGCCGCTCATTGCGATGCCTCCGCGCGGCATAATGCCTAGTTGACCTGCAATTGCTTCTGCTGTCAGCTGATGATCGCCGGTAATCATAACGGTCTTAATTCCCGCACGCCTGCAGTTCGTAATCGCTTCTTTCACCTCGCGGCGAGGCGGATCGATCATCCCAGTCAAGCCTACGAATACAAGCTGACTCTCTACGTCTTCTTCGGTCTCACAAGCGTCGGATGCGCGCAAATCCCGGTATGCAAGTCCCAATACACGAAGCGCGGACTGCGCCATAACCTCGCCTGCTTCAGCGCATTTGCGCTTCAGCGTTGCAGTAAACGGAACGACCTTCCCTTCCCAAAGAACATAGGAGCAATGATCCATCAGTAAATCAGGGGCGCCCTTGGTGCAAATAAGCCGCCCGCCTTGGTGCGATACAACAACTGACATCCGTTTGCGCTCCGAGTCAAATGGAAATTCCTTCTCCCGTTTATATAGCGGCTCCAATGATTTGGAAGAGGAGCCCAGCTTTGCTGAAAGCACAGCAAGCGCACCTTCAGTTGGATCTCCCTTAAGTATCCACTCTTCATGCTGCTCCTTGTTTCTGCGCTTGCCCGTATCTACAGCTTCTACCTTCGACAGCTGTGCGTTATTGCACAAGGCACTGACTTGAAGGAGACGTTTAATTGATAAATCATGCTTAATGTCAAGCGCATTGCCAGCTTCATAAATTGCACCATTTGGGACGTAGCCCTCTCCGCTCACTTCAAGCTGTCTGCCGCCAATCCAGACATGGGTAACCGTCATTTTGTTTTGTGTCAGCGTCCCTGTTTTGTCCGAGCATATAACGGATGCGCAGCCTAATGTTTCAACCGAAGGCAGCTTGCGAACGATTGCCTTCCGTTTAATCATCCGCTGTACGCCAAGAGCTAAAGCGATGGTCACAATTGCTGGCAGCCCCTCTGGAATAGCTGCTACCGCCAAGCTAACACCTGCAAGGAACATGCCATACGCTGGCTGGCCGTGCAAAATACCCGCAATAACTACCATAATCGTCAAGCCGATCGCCACAACGATTAATATTTTGCCTAACTGCTCTAAACGATGCTGCAGCGGCGTTTCCATCGATTCAGTCTGTTGAATAAGTCCTGCTATTTTGCCCATTTCCGTATCCATGCCTGTACGAATGACGACTGCTCGAGCAGTTCCCCTTGTGAGCATCGTGCCCATGAAGCCCATGTTGCGCTGATCACCCAAAGGCAAGTCTTCCTCTGCAATCGCTGCAGCGTGCTTACCAACGGGGACAGACTCCCCCGTCAAAGCGGACTCTTCCACATAGCAGCTATTGGCTTCAAGCAGCCGCACATCAGCCGGAATGCGGTCTCCGCTTTCCAAATAAATAAGATCGCCTGCCACAAGCTCCTTCGCTGGAACGGTCAGTAGCTCGCCTCCGCGTATAACCTTGGCTGTCGGGGCGGATAATTCCTTAAGCGCCCGCAATGAGCGCTCGGCTCGAAATTCCTGCACGAATCCAAGTACGGCGTTGAGAGCAATGATCGCAACAATCGTAATTGCATCTAAATATTCGCCCAGCAAGCCAGAAATCAACGTTGCACCCATTAAAACGAGTACCATAAAATCCTTAAATTGATTAAGGAACAACAAAATCGGCGAGACGCGCTTGCCCTCAGACAATTCGTTTTTTCCATTTTCTTCTAGACGTTGCGCCGCTGCCGACGTAGTCAGTCCTTGATCTGGGGAGCTGACTAATGCGTCAATCAGCTCAATTGTCCCCATTTGATGCCATTTCATTTGTTCCATGGTTTAACTCCCTCCTGTAATATGCCGAGCCAAGCAGCTAAGTTGTCGGCCCTTCGGACAGCCTTTATAGGGTAAATGTATTCGGACAGMCCTTAAAATATCCCATAAAAGACTTAAGTTTTTGGTTCAACTATGGCATGATAGAGAAAGACTTACAAAGGAAGCGAGGAACAACAACATGGCATTAGACGGCATCGTCACCCATGCAATTACGCAAGACCTACAGCGCTGTGTCGGAGCGCGTATACATAAGATTCACCAGCCTACCAATCATGAGCTTGTTTTCAGCATTCGCGGAGCCGGCACGCAGGGCAAATTGCTCTTGTCCGCCAACCCGACCTACCCAAGGGTGCACTGGACAACCGGTACGTACGTCAACCCTATGGAAGCGCCTATGTTTTGCATGCTGCTTCGGAAGCATTGCGAAGGCGGACTGATTGAATCCGTTCGTCAAGTTGGTCGGGAGCGTATCATTCATATTGAGGTTAAACATCGGGACGAGCTCGGCGATTTATCGAATAAAACGATTGTTGTGGAAATTATGGGGCGTCATAGCAACATTATTTTGATGGACCCTTCAACCGGCCTCATTCACGATGGCATCCACCATGTAACGCCAGCCATAAGCAGTCACCGCATCGTATTGCCCGGCAGCACCTATACCTCTCCGCCTGAGCAAGGCAAACTAGATCCGCTTTCGATTGTGAACGAGCAGCAGTTTTTGGACGCTTTAAGCGATACGGATGAAGCCGCTCCTCTTTACAAAAGATTAGTCGACAAGCTAAGCGGCTTTAGCCCTTTGCTCGCCAAAGAGCTGGTTCATCGAGCAGGTGCAGATGTGCTTCCAGAGGCTGAACAAGGTTCTGAGGAAAGCGTAGTGGCGGTTTGGAAGAGCTTCTCAACCTTTATGGAACAAGTAAAGCAAGACATTTATAAACCTACAATTAAAACCAACGCAGATACCGGCAAGTCCTTTTTCTCTGTCACTGAGCTTACGCATATCGATGGAGAAGAAACGGTATTTCCAGACATTAGTGCCTGCCTTGAAGGTTTCTACGGCAATAAGGCTGAACGCGATACCGTTAAGCAGCGCGCTGCTGACCTCATCCGATTCGTTCAAAATGAAAAAGCCAAAAACGTTACAAAAATTAAAAAGCTTGAGGACACGCTCGTTGAAGCGAAGGATGCTGAAAAATATCGGGTGCTTGGCGAGCTCCTTACTGCCTATATGCATCAGATGAAGCGCGGCGACACAACGATTGAGCTCGTCAACTTCTATGATGAGGAGCAAGCTGTAATAAAGATTGATCTTGATCCGCATCTTACTCCTTCTGACAACGCTCAGCGTTATTTCCGGCGTTACACGAAGCACAAAAACAGTCTATCCATCGTGGCCGAGCAAATGGAGCTCGCTCGTACAGAAATTCAATATTTTGAAACCTTGCTTCAGCAGGTCGATAACGCCTCTCTTGGCGATATAAGCGAAATTCGTGACGAGCTCGTGGAACAAGGCTATATGAAGGAACGTGGACKCCGCGGTCCAAAGAAGAAAAAAACGCTTAAACCAACCTTGCTTTGTTATACCTCTTCCGAGGGGGTAACGATGTATGTCGGCAAAAACAATACACAAAACGAATATTTGACGAACCGTCTTGCTTCACCTTCTGACACATGGCTGCACACAAAGGATATTCCTGGTTCTCATGTCGTTATAAAAGGCGGAGACTTTGGCAATGCAACACTTGAAGAAGCCGCTATGCTCTCTGCACATTATAGCCAGGCTCGCGACTCCAGCTCGATTCCAGTAGACTACACAACGATACGTCATGTACGTAAGCCTAGCGGTGCTAAGCCGGGGTTTGTTATCTATGACAATCAGAAAACATTGTTTATTACACCGGACGAGCGACGTATCAAATCGCTGGCATGTCAGCTGAAATAGACAGCTTTAGCGGTACTGCAACATACTCCGTTGCTGCCTGCATTTTCTTGATTTGCAGCATTTGGAAATTATGATCAAACAAAAGGGAACTTCTATGGATAAGAAGTTCCCTTTTGTTATATTCGTTTAAAGCTTCCTGCCTCGCTTATTCTTCTATTTAATCCTCTGTGCCTAGCTCCTTGTTCAAGTTATCCGACAAATATTGAATGATTCCATTCTCTGCATCCTGTGCATATTCCCATACCATCGCACCTGCTAGATCTTTTTGCTTGATGTATTTGACCTTTTCTCGCAAAGCTTCCTTGTCTTCATAACTAATGAAGGTACTGCCGTTAAAGAGGTAAGCTGCTTTTGCTTGATCGTCAAAATAACGCTTAAATCCATTTTTGTCCAAATAGTTATCCTCAACATTTCGATAATGAATATTTACTTTCTCGATATCGATTGGCTTACCCTTGGCAAAAAAACCATCTTCATCACTGTCCACATCTGTCCAGCCATATGAATAAGCTGGGATGCCAAGCAGCAGCTTCTTGCCATCAACTCCGTGATCTAGAAAAGCTCGCACGATCTGATCCACGCTTTGAGTCGCTTTATTCCCTTTATCTTTGTAAAGATTAGCATTAAATCCTGTCGTTTCGGACCATCTGCCAGTCAGATCGTAGCTCATGACATTGATGAAGTCGACATACTTTTCTACGGCCTTCACTTCTACATTTTTAAAATACCAATCTTGTGTACCTGCTGCAAAAGTAAGAATATACTTTTTGTTTCCTTTATGCGGCAGCAGGTTTAACTGCTCTCTTAGCTCTCGCATTAAGCTTGTGAAGTTTTTTGTATCCTTTGGACTCGCCTTTACGGTTCCCCATGCGTCAAAGGCCGGAAACTCCCAGTCAATATCGACACCATCGAGATCGAGCTCCTTGACCAAATCAATAATATTTTTCGTAAATACATATCGATTGCCGTCGAGTGAAGCGTCTGAGAAGCCATCTACGCCGTAACCCCCAACGGCAAGAACAAATTTTGTCTTCGGATTATTGGCTTTGAGCTGCATAATGTTTTGTTTGATCTGCTTGTTCCCTTCTTCTTTTTCATGAAAGAACAAGCCAGTACCGGAAATTTTGGCGAAGGCAACAAAGGCGATATCTACGCCCTGCTCCGATAATCTTACATCCTTCGGGTCGCGCCAGGCTTCGATATATACCGTTGACAACTTCCGATCCTCTGCGTTTACGCTTTGGTAGAAGTAAATGCCCATACCAACAAGAAGCACAGCCACAAGCGCTTTGGTCAAAAAATTTACTTTTAGCGCTTTCGTTCCTTTTCGCGCAGTTATCGTTTTTTTCCCTTTTACCGTCTTCTTCACATTCACCCCGCTACCCCCTTCCACCAAATAAAATATGCGTTACCCACCGATTCAAATTAAACACTTTGACAACGATATAACTAATCGAGAAAATCGCAACGATATTAAACAGAAGGCTTAATGTCGTCTCAAGGAATGTTGCATCGATAGCCACATCCCTTGAAACCATCGTATCCACCAAGAGATGGATTAAATAAATGCTGAAGCTTGCCGTAGAGACGGAGCCTATTACTTTTTTAACCTTATAATTTGTTTTCCGGCTAATCATCGTATCTTTTTCCTTAAAAAATAAAAACACGCCGACCGCCATTAAGAAGCTTGTAATGGAATAGTTGCCATAAAACATCTCGTCCAGCACCCCGCCGTATGAGGACACTACATAAGTCAATATTGGAGTTAGGAAAAAGGACAAGATGCCAAGATTAAACAATGTGTGCTTAATAACGGGACGGAGCTCGACATTAAAGAGATAGTAGCCAAGCACAAAATAACCTAAATTGCCCATAAAAAATGGAATATTCATACTAGGTACATAAAGGTGCTGATCGGTTAGGCGTAAGAAGATGTCGGATACTAACCGGTACAAGATACTGACGATAAACCATAAGATTAGAAAATATCTTAGATCCTTCTCACTGCATGAGCGTACGAGCTTGCCAATTAGCGGAACGGTCATATAAATGGCAATAATAGCGTACAAAAACCACAAATGAACGTAGTTTCCGTCTGTTACTAATTTCTTGCCAAAATCGAGTATGAACTCGTACGCGCTCATTTGGCTTTTGAGTATGTAATACTCCTTGTAATAGCCATAAATTAATGACCATGTAAGCAAAGGAA
>NZ_JBFTSN010000027.1:0-72729 GCF_056400045.1 Paenibacillus sp. 01L418 | reverse complement strand
GATTGCTCCATCTTTCCCGATTCAGTCATGCGACCATATCGCGTATCCGGTATTAGCATTCGTTTCCGAATGTTATCCCAGTCTTATAGGCAGGTTACCCACGTGTTACTCACCCGTCCGCCGCTAAGCATCAGAGGTGCAAGCACCTCATCAACTCCGCTCGACTTGCATGTATTAGGCACGCCGCCAGCGTTCGTCCTGAGCCAGGATCAAACTCTCCAAATTGGTGTTTGAAATGCTCATTACTTTTTTATCGCTTTTTTCGCTTATCCCGAAGGATTTGCGAGGCAGTTATTACTCGTTGTTCAGTTTTCAAAGAGCAATCTTTTCTCTCTTGTCGACCGTGTATCTCGTTGGCGACCTAGATAATATATCATAGGCGCCTATGGCATTGCAAGTGTTTTTTTCATTATTTGCGAAAAACTTTTTGCATTAGCATTTCATACCTTCTTTTCACCTTTGCAGCTTGCCATAATGGCTTGTTTAAACAATATAACTTGCTACAACATATTATATAATTTCCTAACTTTCATTAATTATTCTTCTAATACAATAAAAAAAGTAAGTACAATGTTACGGTGAGAAGACTTCGTTTAGTCTCCTTATCGTTACACTGTACTTACTTAAAGTTTTGACGAATTCGCTTATCTGAGCACTTCTTTAATATGAAGATGCCTGTCTACGATTAAGTTTACAATGACACCTTCAATGGATACCCAAGGCCTAGTCGGATAATTACGATCCGAGAATACAATCTCTCCAATACGTTCATCGCTAAGCTTAACGACCGTCCCATTATGGAACTGAGTAGCCTTCTCTACAAATGTACGGACATAAGTAGGATCCAGCTTCCCGAAGGAATCGCTTTGGATTTGTTCCAATACGAGATACGGAGATGCAGCTTTCCTATATGCCTTGTTCAAAGTCATTGCATGAAATATATCAGCAATCGCTACGATCTTGGCGTACGGGTTTATCTTCGTCGCATCAATGCCGAGCGGATAACCTGTTCCATCAACCTTCTCATGATGCTGAAGCGCCGCCATCTTTACACCCTCATTAAGAGCAGATACATTCTTGAGCAATTGGTACCCAAGAACCGTATGACGCATCATTTCTTCTTTTTCTTCTGTTGATAATGTATTAGGCTTCGTCAAGATTGCTTTGTCAATTCGGACGTTGCCGATATCATGCAATAAACCGGCAAATGCAATTTGCATCCAATCCTTTTGAGGAAAGCCCGTCCACTGTGCAATTTGATAGGAGGTTAATGCAGACGTAATGCTGTTATGAAGCAAATAATCTTTCTCCAAAAATTGACGCGGTACAAAGGTCAGCAAGTTGTAGCTCTTTATGTGCTCCAGCATTTTTTCAAGCTGCTTGCGTACATCCATGATCGGCATGGCTTGACCCGCTGCAACAGTGTTAAATACTTGGCGTAAAACAATAATCATTTTGTCGTACTCTTCATGAAGGGGAGATGCGACTAATGCTGAACTCGGTTCTTGGCTTGCATCCTCATCGGTATCCTCTTTTGTCTTGCTCAAATCAATATTCGATTCAATCTCGACACTTGTGACGAGAAATGCTTGCAATATTTCTATTTCTTTAGGGGTAACGATCTTTCCCTTTTGAAATAAAACACTGCCAAGTGGGGTGAGGACATCTTCAATGATTTTGTCGCCTAATTTGAGATGTAATAATGTTACTGCTGCCACGAGAGTCCTCTCCCCTTGTGCCTGAATAGTAATTATGTACTCCCATAAATAAAGCAAACCTAGGCTGACCCGTCATGCGACGGAGTCAGCTGCGTCTGCTTTCATTTATTCTTGCGTCGTTTCGCCGCCATCTTGCTCTTCATTTTCATCTATAGCTTCATTCTCTTCACTGCGAGCAACACGTGTAACAGTCGCTACCGTATCATCTTCGCGTGTATTAATCAGCCTTACGCCTTGCGTATTCCGTCCCATCGTAGATATGCCTTCCATGCTGGTACGAATCATCGTGCCAGATGAAGTCATAATCATAAGATCCTCATCATTCTCAACCACTTTTAGTGAGACGATCGGTCCATTCTTATCGGTTACGTTAAGCGTCTTAATCCCTTTACCGCCACGGTTCTGAATACGATAATCGGCCACTGGTGTCCTCTTGCCGTAACCTTTGGAGGTAACGATCAGGATATCGTTATCCGGTACGATAACATCCATATCAATAACGGTATCTTCATCATCAAGCTGGATACCTTTCACGCCTGTAGCGGAACGTCCCATAGAACGGACATCCTGCTCAGAGTAACGTATGGACATGCCCTGCGCAGTTCCCATAATAATTTCCTGGTTACCGTCAGTCAGCTTAACGCCAATTAGATCATCGTCCTCACGAAGTGAGATTGCGATCAATCCGACTTTCCGAATGTTGACGTAGTCATCAAGCGGAGTCTTCTTCACAACCCCTTGCCTTGTAGCAAAGAACAAGTAATGTTCCGAATCAAATTCTTGTACAGGTATGACCGCATTGATTGTCTCACCCTGTTCAATTTGAATGAGGTTGATAATAGGCGTACCGCGTGCAGTACGGTTAAGATCAGGAATCTCATAGGCTTTCAGCTTATACACCTTACCTTTGTTCGTAAAGAACAGCAGGTAGTGATGCGTATTGGATACAAATAGATGCTCAACAAAGTCATCATCCTTAGTACCCATGCCGACAACGCCTTTGCCGCCGCGCTTCTGGCTGCGGTAAGTGCCAACCGGCAAACGCTTGATATAGCCCGTGTGAGTAATGGAGATGATAACATCCTCACGAGGAATAAGATCCTCATCGAGAATTTCCTCATCACTTGCCATTATCTCCGTACGACGCTCATCACCGAAACGATCCTTCAATTCAGCAAGCTCTGTGCTAATAATATCGAGCACAAGCTGCTCATCAGCTAGAATCGCTTTATATTCAGCAATTTTACGCATAAGTTCTGCATACTCTGCTTCTATTTTATCTCTTTCCAGACCAGTCAGGCGCTGCAAACGCATATCCAAAATCGCTTGCGCCTGCTCATGGCTGAGCGAGAATCTTGTAATTAAGCCTTCACGAGCTTGATCAGCTGTTTGGGAAGCGCGAATGAGTGCAATGACCTCATCCAAATGGTCAAGCGCTATTCGCAAGCCCTCCAAGATATGTGCGCGAGCTTCAGCCTTTTTGAGATCAAACTCCGTACGACGACGAATAACCTCGATCTGATGCTGTAAATAATGATAAAGCATATCGCGTATGTTAAGCGTCTTAGGCTCACCATTTACGAGTGCCAGCATGTTAATCCCAAAGTTGGATTGCAGCTGTGTATGCTTGTACAAATTATTAAGTACGATGCTCGGGTTAACATCACGACGAAGCTCAATGACTACGCGCATGCCGTTACGATCCGATTCATCTCGCAAATCAGTAATACCTTCAATTTTCTTCTCGCGAACGAGCTCGGCAATTTTCTCAACTAAACGAGCTTTAATGACTTGATAAGGCAGTTCATGCACAATGATGCGCGCTTTGCCGTTATTTTCTTCAATCGTCGCCCTTGCTCGCATTGTTACCGAACCGCGGCCTGTCAAATAAGCTTGACGAATCCCCATACGGCCCATTACAAAACCGGCTGTTGGAAAATCCGGACCTTTTATGTGTTCGATGAGTTCGAGTGGTGTAATGTCAGGATTAACAATAAGCGCCTGTACTCCATCGATAACCTCATTCAAGTTATGAGGTGGAATATTCGTAGCCATACCAACCGCTATCCCAGTAACCCCGTTTACGAGAAGGTTTGGATAACGTGCTGGCAATACAACTGGTTCCGACTCTTCACCGTCATAGTTAGGAATGAAATCAATCGTTTCCTTGTTGATATCGCGTAGCAACTCCATTGCCATCTTCGAAAGACGAGCTTCCGTATAACGCATGGCAGCTGCAGAGTCGCCATCAACTGAACCAAAGTTACCATGTCCATCTACGAGCATATAACGCATGGAGAAATCTTGTGCCATCCGTACCATCGACTCATAAACTGCGGAATCACCATGCGGGTGATACTTACCGATTACTTCTCCTACAATTCTCGCTGACTTCTTATGGGGCTTGTCCGGTGACATGCCCAGCTCAGACATCGCATACAAAATACGTCGATGCACTGGTTTAAGTCCATCCCTAACATCGGGAAGAGCGCGACTTACGATGATACTCATTGCGTAATCCATAAAGGAATCCCGCATCTCCGTACCAATATCTCGATCTCTTACAGACATACGTTGTTCTTCCGCCATGATTTACCTCCCTGACGCCATCTATAGCTACTCTTAAATCAACATAACTCTTATATTACTTTCTCAAAAAGCGAGCATATAAACCTTTTGCGCTCATGCTTTTGGAATTCCTGCGAAACTTTCGTCTTTACTTGCTAAAAATAGGTGAATTACCGCTCTCCATACATGAAAACCTGCCATAAAATAAACAGACCCAACTTTCATTATACCACTCAATCGAAAGTCTGTCTCCTGCATCATTTGAAATCGATGACCTGTAAAAGCAGCATTTTGAAAGGAGAAAAATCGTTGAGTATACAACGCGTTACGAGCAAATGGGCCAAAACAAAAGTCATGTTGAAATCTGACTATTTACGCTCTTATATGCCCCCAACAAAACTATTCGGACGCGGCAGCCTTCAGTCAATGCTTAGTGAATATGGTATGGTCTACGTCAAGCCGATAAACGGTACGTTCGGCAATGGCGTCATCCGCGTGGAGAGAACTACTGTACCTGCTCTCGGATATCGCTATCAGCTAGGGACAAAAATCTTGTTTTTCTCAACACTCGACCAGTTATACCATAAGCTAGCTCAACAAACGAAGAAGCGAAGCTATCTTGTTCAAAAAGGTATCCATTTGCTAAAACATCAAAAGCGGCGCTTCGATATTCGCGTTATGGTTCAGAAAAACCCTCATAACGAATGGGAGGCCACTGGCATTATCGGTAGACTCGCCCATCCTGCGAAAATAGTAACCAATTATCACAGCGGCGGGACTCCGATGGCTCTTGAGCGGCTCATGGGCGATCATGCTAATGCTTCAGAACTTGCTGCCTTCAAAAACAAATTAAGAAAAGTCAGCATTACGATTGCCAACCAGTTACAAGGTGCCTACCCCAATATAAAAGAGCTAGGCGTGGACATCGCAATTGATGCAAAACTGCATCCATGGATTTTGGAAGTCAATACACTACCCGACCCATTTATCTTTCGAAAGCTGCCTGACCAAAATGTTTTTCATAAAGTATATCGTTATGCAGTCGCCTATGGCCGATTTAAAAAAAGAAGCAGTCGTCCATAATGGGCGGCTGCTTCTTTACGAGATCCTTTATTTTAAACATCTAGATTCGTTACGTATCTAGCGTATTTTTGAATAAATTCGCGGCGCGGTTCAACGTTATCGCCCATAAGCGTGTCGAACACGATATCCGCTTCAATTGCATCCTCAATCGTTACCTGGAGCATCGTACGGCTTTCAGGATCCATCGTTGTCTCCCAAAGCTGAGTAGCGTTCATCTCTCCAAGACCTTTATAGCGCTGAACGTTTACTTTTACGCCTTCTCCAAATTCAGCCAAAATCTTCTCGCGTTCCTTCTCGGTTTGCGCGTAGCGAATGACCTTATTACGCTCGATCTTGAATAGAGGAGGCTGTGCAATATAAATATAGCCAGCGTCTATAATTTCACGCATATAGCGATAGAAGAACGTTAAGATGAGCGTACGAATATGAGCGCCATCGACATCCGCATCGGTCATAATGATGATTTTGTGATAACGTGCTTTAGTTAAATCGAAATCATCACTTATACCGGTGCCCATCGCTGTAATCATTGCCCGAATCTCAGCATTGCCAAGAATACGATCGAGACGCGCTTTTTCTACGTTCAAAATCTTACCGCGAAGCGGCAAAATGGCTTGGAAATGACGATCGCGGCCCTGCTTGGCAGATCCACCGGCAGAGTCACCTTCTACGATGTACAGTTCGCTGATCGATGCATCCTTGGATGAGCAGTCAGCAAGCTTACCAGGTAGAGAGCCAACTTCCAGAGCGCTCTTACGGCGAGTCAGCTCACGCGCTTTGCGCGCTGCTTCACGAGCACGAGCAGCAGATAGACCTTTTTCTACGATTTTGCGCGAAACAGAAGGATTCTCTTCTAGAAATTCCTGCAGCTTCTCAGCAAAAAATGATTCTACGATTCCGCGGACTTCGCTGTTGCCAAGCTTAGTCTTTGTTTGTCCCTCAAATTGCGGTTCCGGGATTTTGACAGAAATAATAGCCGTCAAGCCCTCACGCACATCATCGCCGGAGAAATTCGAATCATTATCCCTGATGAGATTTGATTTGCGGGCATAATCGTTAATAATACGCGTAAGTGCGCTCTTAAAGCCCGACTCATGCGTACCACCCTCATGTGTATTAATATTATTTGCGAAAGAGTATATATTCTCGGTGTAGCTGTCATTATACTGTAGAGCGACTTCTACTTGGATATGATCCTTCGAGCCTTCCACATAAATTGGCAGCTCATGCAAAGGTTCGCGATTGCGGTTCAAGTATTTTACAAACTCGATAATACCGCCCTCATATTTAAACGTATTGGATACGCCAGTACGCTCATCACTAAGCACAATTTCAATGCCTTTATTCAAAAACGCAAGCTCGCGAATACGCGATTGCAGCGTCTCATAGTCGTATACGGTCGTTTCCGTAAAAATTTCTGTATCAGGCTTAAATGTTACTTGAGTACCTGTTTCCGTTGTCTCGCCGACAATTTTAATATCATACTGCGGAGCACCCTTGCGGTACTCTTGCTGATAGATATTGCCTTCGCGTTTTACTTGAACAATGACAAGCTCGGACAGTGCGTTTACGACAGATACGCCGACCCCGTGCAAGCCGCCGGATACTTTATAGCCCTCTCCGCCGAACTTACCTCCCGCATGCAAAACAGTCATAACGACTTCTAGCGTCGATTTTTTCAGTTTCGCATTCTCTCCTACAGGGATACCGCGTCCATTATCGATAACCGTTACGCTGTTATTCTCATGCACGATAATTTCGATTTTTGAGCAATAACCGGCCAAAGCCTCGTCAATACTGTTATCAACAACCTCCCATACGAGATGGTGAAGACCTTTGCCACTAGTGGAGCCAATATACATCCCCGGACGTTTGCGTACCGCCTCTAAACCTTCCAAGACCTGTATCTGACTCTCGTCATACGTATGCTGTTCCAAAGACATGCAACTTCACTGCTCCTCTCAACTGCTGTTCCTGATCGCCTTCGCTCTAGCCGTTAGCCACAAACTGATGGGCTCTTTTCTTAAGCGTAGAGGATGAAATAGGCGAATAATATATTTTTTGCTTCGTTACAACGATCGATTTTGGCTCTTCCTCGCCTATCGTTTCAACGTCCTTACGCTTGCGTGCTCCCGCAACGAATTGCTTGGATAGTTTAGAGGATTGCTCGATAGAAATATCAAAGATGGCCACGAGCTCCGCAGCCCGAATTATTTTCTCGCCGCCCAAATGGATGTACATGTCCTCTTCCTCACCTCTCCTATTCGCAATTTAACGTGTCACTCGGCCGTCATGCACATGATAGATGCCGGCATCCTGAAGCCTGCTCACATTCACGCTTTCAAGGCCGGTCGTTGTAATAAAGGTTTGTACTTTGCTCTGAAATGTCTCAATAAGCTGTGTCTGACGGTTCTGATCAAGCTCTGACAGCACATCGTCAAGCAGCAAAATCGGATACTCACCGATTTCCTCGTTAATGAGTTCTATTTCTGCCAATTTTAAAGACAGGGCCGTTGTTCGCTGCTGCCCCTGTGAGCCGTAGACTTGCGCTTCTTTGCCGTTGATAAAAAACGCCAAATCATCGCGATGCGGACCCACGAGCGTAACACCTCTGCGAATCTCCTGATCTTTCACCTGTGTTAACTTTATCATAAATTGATCAAATAAAACAGATTCATCTTGCTGGGCATCTGTATCAAAAGAAGGACGGTAGTCAATCGTGAGCTGCTCAGTCCCGTTCGTTATGCCTGCATGTATTCGTTCTGCAAACGTTTGTAATTTATGTATAAAGTGTTTCCTTTTTTTCATGATTTTAACACCATGCTCTGCGAGCTGCTGATTCCACACCTCAAGCATCGTTTGATTTGCCCCCCCAGGATAGGAGGCTTTCAAAAAATTGTTGCGCTGCTGCAGCACTTTTCCATATTGCTGGAGTGTATACAAATAGCCGGGCTGTACTTGTCCGATTTCCATATCGAGAAACCGTCTTCGCACTCCCGGCGTTCCTTTTACAATTTCAAGATCCTCTGGCGCAAACATGACGACATTTACCGAACCGATGAAATCACTGAGCTTACGCTGCTCAAGTCCGTTTATTTTCGCTTTTTTTCCTTGCGCTGAGAAAAGGAGATCCAGCTTAATCGCTCCGTACTTCTTATCGACCTCACCAGTAATGCGAGCGGAGCTTTCTTGCCAGCCAATAAGCTCCTTATCCTTAGAGGTACGATGAGACTTCGTTAAAGCAAGTACGAATATAGCCTCTAGCAAATTAGTTTTGCCTTGAGCATTTTGCCCAAGAAAAATATTGACCTTATTCGGCGTTTGCAAGTCAATCTCGCTGTAGTTCCGATAATTTTGCAGCTGTATGCTCGTTAAAAACACGTTTTGACCTCCCGGTCCGTTGGTGCGTTACTCTTTACCTACCGTAAAGACGCCGCAGCCTTCAACCTCTACTTTATCGCCAGCATACAATTTTCTTCCTCTGCGGTTATCCGCTTCTCCGTTAATAACGACAGTGTTTTCTTGAAGGAAAAACTTCGCATGACCGCCGGTTTGAATGCAATCAGAAAGCTTCAAAAATTGGCCCAGCGTTATATATTCCGTCTTGATGGCGATTTCTTTCATGAAAATAGGTCAGCCCTTTCTTGCTTATATTTGAGATTTAGCCCGTTGTTCTATAAGGCAAGATGACATACATGCTATATGCATGGTCCATAGGACGAATAATAATAGGGCTCATTGCGCCTGTAAAGCCAATAAACAATTGCTCGCTATCAATGACTTTAAGGACGTCTAGCATATATTTAGAGTTAAATGCGATTCGAAGAGGCTCACCGTTAAATTCTTTTGCTTCAAGCTGCTCCGTTACTCGTCCAAGCTCAGTCGAGCTGGATGAAATTTCAATCGTTCCATCTTCAAGCGTCATAAGGCGTACGATATTCGTTTTTTCCTCACGAGACATGAGGTAGGCACGATCAATCGCGTCCATCACATTTTTTGTATCAAGTACAAGTTCTGTTTTGAACGTTTGCGGAATAATTTTAGAAGTATCGGGATAAGTTCCATCAAGGATACGTGTATAAAATAATACATTTCCGAGTTTAAACAACACTTGGTTGTCTGTTACAACGATATCGACAAGAGCATTTTGCTCTGGAACGAGCTTGGATAGCTCAATTAGTGTTTTCGCTGAAATGACGACATTGCTGAATTTGAGCTGTGCTTCTGTTTCAACTTGTGCCGTACGGCTTGCTAGACGGTGGCGGTCCGTTGCTACAAATTTCAATTCCCCTTCAAGCAAGTTCCAAAGTACACCTGTCAAAATRGGCGTTTGTTCACTTGCTGAGGCTGCAAGCACAGTTTGACGAATCATTGCTTTTAATAGATCGCCAGGCATTTGCAATATATCGTTTTGTTCGATGGAAGGAAGTACTGGAAATTCTTCCGGATCAAGTCCCACCATTTGTATTTCAGTAGAGCCCGAACGGATCATCGTCTGGTAAGTATTGCTCACATCGATAACGACTTGCTCGGATGGGAGTTTTTTTACAATCTCCACGAAAAACTTTGCGGGCAAAACGACGCTTCCCGGTTTATCCACATGTGCAATAACGAATTGATCTCTTTCCACAGGGATGAAGCTTTGAATAGAGATATCGGTATCGCTTGCTGTAAGTGTTACCCCAAGATGAGTAACCTCAATTTTGATACCGCCGAGAATAGGTATAGCAGGACGTGAGGAAGCAGCTTTTGCTACTTGCTGTATCGCATCGTTTAATTCATTTTTTGAGATTGTTAATTTCATGATTTCACTCCTAGCGTTCTTATAAATTCATCCAAGTATGAGCTCTCACAAACGATTTTTTTTGAAAATGGCGTAATTTGGTTATGTTTTGATGATTTTGCGTTTATTTTTAAACGTTATACAAACCTTATACTTAACCGCGAAGCGAGCTTTTGCCTGTAAAGGCTGGCATCAGCCGTTTTGCCGTATTTGATGATGTTTTTTTAAAGATTTTTAGTAGTCGTAGTAGTAGGGGCACTGAATATGTGGATAACCCCTTGGAAGACCGATAAAGCAAGCCTATCCACATGTGCATAGCTTGTGCATAGGCTTGCTTAGTTGTTCACATATGATTTTTGATCTTTTCGGTCAGGTTTTGAATGATTTTGTACAGGTCCTGATCTATTTTAAGCTGCTGTGTAATTTTCTCATGTGCGTGGATAACGGTTGTATGGTCACGCCCGCCAAAAGCTTCGCCAATCTTCGGAAGCGAGAAATCGGTGAGCTCCCTGGATAGATACATTGCGATTTGCCTAGGATAGGCTACCGCCTTCGTTCGTTTCCGCGCTTTGAATTCCTCTAGCCGCAGCCCGTAGAACTCCCCAACCTTTGTCTGAATATCATGCATCGTAATCATTCTAGGTCTGCTGGAAGGAATGATATCCTTAAGCGCTTCTGCCGCCAAATGCGACGTAATGTCTGCATTTATCAAGGATGAATAGGCGACTACCCGAATAAGGGCACCCTCCAGTTCACGAATATTTGTATCGATTTGATTAGCGATATAGATCATCGCTTCGTTAGGAATATCTAGATTCTCAGCGCGTGCTTTCTTGCGCAGTATTGCAATCCGCGTCTCCAGATCTGGCGGCTGAATGTCGGTAATAAGTCCCCATTCAAAGCGAGAGCGAAGCCTTTCTTCCAGCGTAGGAATTTCCTTTGGAGGCCGGTCACTTGAAATGACAATTTGTTTCCGCTCCTCATGCAGCGCATTAAAGGTGTGGAAAAACTCTTCCTGCGTCTGTTCTTTTCCGGCTAGAAATTGAATATCGTCAATGAGCAGAACGTCGATATTGCGATACTTTGTACGGAAGCTTTCACCACGATTATCACGGATAGCGTTAATGAATTCGTTGGTGAATTTCTCAGACGAGATGTAAAGAACTTTCGTATTCGGGTTGTGATCCATGATGTAGTGGCCAATGGCATGCATTAAGTGGGTTTTGCCTAGCCCAACTCCACCGTATAAAAACAATGGATTGTAAGCTTTGGCCGGCGCTTCCGCTACGGCAAGCGATGCTGCATGCGCAAATCGGTTGTTAGCACCGATAACGAATGTATCAAACGTATACTTCGGGTTAAGCATATGAGTAGGTGTCGCTTCCTCATTCATGACAGGGGAATGCACCGCTTTCGGCGGGAACATATATGCGGGCTCCGCACCCTTCGGCTCCTCAATAGAGAAGCGAACATCAACTTGTCTGCCCAAAAACTCAAACAGTGTCGTTCTTATTAGCTTCGTATAACGGCCCTCCAGCCATTCGGCCGCAAATGTTGTCGGCGCTGTTACTTCAAGCATGGAATCATCAACAAAATTAGCTTTCGTTGCTTTGAACCAAGTGTCAAAGCTCGGTTTGCTCAATTTCGTCTGTATGATCGACAACACTTGCTGCCATAAATCATAGGTATGGCTGTCCACAGACTGTCACTCCTTATCCAAATCGCCACAAGTGGCGCAGTTGCAAGAAAAAATGTCGAAAACAAGGGTATTATAACGAAAGCATCCACATTATGAAGAGAAATAAGTGAATGAGTTATAAATAGGGGATGAGTTTGTTCACAATGTTATCCACAGGCTG
The DNA here is from genome assembly GCF_056400045.1 of Paenibacillus sp. 01L418. NCBI lineage: Bacteria > Bacillati > Bacillota > Bacilli > Caryophanales > Paenibacillaceae > Paenibacillus > Paenibacillus sp. 01L418. The sequence goes on along the minus strand of NZ_JBFTSN010000027.1, from coordinate 60,718 downwards.
TTGATAAAACTGAGGCAATATTGATCTAATCCACAGTGAAAACATAATTATCATAGCAAAAGATGCCTTATATTTCAACGAAATCGCATATTTTATCCACATTCTCAACTGCTTGTGCATAAAAGTTATCTACACCACTACATATTGTTTATATCTTGTTAAGATTTCGACAAAGTTCGTTTAACCCGCCTGTGGATTGTGCACATGTTATTAGTTTTTGATAAATGAAGTCAATTCATGCGTTTATCCACAGCTGACTTGAAATTATTTTTATCAACAAGAGGGTGCTGGAGCTGATCATTGACTTTTGGGGCTGGGCATGGTTTAATAAAAAAAGCGTTTTTTTAAATATAAGACGTTATAGGTGCATGCTTATAATGCTGCTTATATACACCGCGAAACGATGCTGCTCCGTCAAACTATGACGGCGAGAGCCGTTTACGCTTGATTGGAAACACGCAGTATAGGAGGTGCAGAACGATGAGACCTACATTTAGACCTAATGTAAGCAAACGCGCGAAAGTGCATGGATTCCGCAAACGGATGAGCACGAAGAACGGACGTAAAGTTTTGGCAGCGCGTCGTCAAAGAGGAAGAAAAGTACTGAGCGCATAAGCAGAAGACCACGTCCGGTGGTCTTTTTTTTTTGCTTGTGAGGATGAGGAGTGAGTGAGCAGCAGCTTAGGCTGCTCGCTTGCTGACTATACTTAGAAGATGAACAAGAGAACGGTGGCCAACAGTCGTGCATAGAAAATTGCGTCTTCGCAATCGTGAAGACTTCAGCCGGATTTATCGAGGCGGCAAATCGTTTGCGAATGGGCAATTCGTCGTCTATTGGTCGAAGCAACCATCGGCGGAACCATTTCGCCTCGGTGTATCGGCAAGTAAAAAAATAGGCAATGCGGTAGTACGTAATCGCATGCGCAGAATGATTAAAGAAATTGTTCGTCACCAAGCCAATCGAATCGTTCCCAGAACCGACTTCATACTAATAGTAAGAAAGCCTGCTACATTGATGAAGATGAAGGATATGGAGAAGAGCGTTCTTCATGTATTGAAGAAGGCCGGTTTGCTGAAAAGCACGAGTATTTCTAAAGAGAAGCAGGCAGATTAACGATATTTTGCCGGCTTGCTTCGCATGCCTAAAAAACGCGATACAGCATGCGCCAAGAAAGCGGATGCAAGGATAGTCTCGTTGTTTCTTTGTCMCATAAATTATGGTATAGTCTAGAATGAAAATATAAGATTGTATTAGTCATACAATGCCTGTATTTTTCCACGAAACATATGCTGCGCCGCAAGAGCACGGCTATTGCCGCTGACGCTTGATGTAATGGCTTTCAGAGAGGAGTTTTAAAGTTGTTGTTTTGGACAAAAAACAAGAAAATGATTTTAGTGTTCGGTCTTGTTCTGCTTATGGGTGTGCTGGCAGGATGCGGCGCTCCATCAACAGAGACAACCGAGACTGCTGATCTATTGAAGGGGAACTTCTGGGAGAAGAACGTCGTTTATTACTTTGCCTTAACGCTTGATACGTTCGCAGGCTGGTTTGGCGACTCCTACGGACTTGCGATATTGCTCCTGACGATCATTGTAAGAACATTGATTTTGCCGTTAACGCTAAAACAGTACCGCAGCTCCAAAGCTATGCAAGCGTTGCAGCCGCAAATGGCTGAAATTAAGAAAAAGCACAAAGACAATCCGCAAAAGCAGCAAGAAGAGACAATGAAGCTTTTCCAAACGCATAAGGTAAATCCGATGGCGGGCTGTTTGCCTCTAATTGTTCAAATGCCGATTTTTATCGCTTTGTACAATTCAATCTACAAAAACCCTGATATTCGTGAGCATACATTCCTGTGGCTTCAGCTTGGAGAGAAAGATCCGTATTACATTCTTCCTATTCTCGCTGCCGCTACAACGTTCATTCAGTCAAAGATGATGCAGAAGCAGCAAACACAAACAATGCMAGGTATGGGCATGATGCTGGCGATCTTCCCTGTGCTCATTTTTGTAATGGCACTTTCTTTCCCAGCGGCTCTTCCTTTGTACTGGGTTTACAGCAACATTTACACAATCATTCAAAACTACTTCCTATACGTTCGTTCATCTGACAAAGGTAAGGAGGCCCCTGCGAAATGAAGAAAATCATTGCATCGGGGAAAACGGTAGAAGATGCTGTACGTAACGGATTATTACAATTGCAAGTAACTGAAGACCGCGTTAAACAAGTTGTGCTTGAGCAGCCAACCAAAGGTTTCTTTGGACTGTTCGGCGCAAAGGAAGCGAAAGTTGAGCTTGAGCTTATTCCCGATCCCATGCTTGAAGCGGAGAATTTCCTCCGTGAAGTGGCTGGCACGATGGGATTGCAAGTAAACATCGATCGAAAGCAAACAAGAGACGGTATACATATTGCTGTAACAGGCAGTGGAGATCTTGGCATGCTGATTGGACGTCGCGGACAAACGTTGGATGCATTACAGTACTTGGTTAATATTGTGGCTAATCGTTATTCAGACAGTCATTTGCGTATCGTACTTGATGCAGAAGATTTTCGGGAGCGCCGCCGCAAAACGTTAGCGGATTTATCCGATCGTTTGGCGGGACGAGTTATCCGCACAAGGAAAGAAGTTGTCTTGGAGCCGATGTCGCCGCATGAGCGCAAAGTTATTCATTCGCAGTTGCAGAACCACCCTAAGGTGAAAACGTTTAGTAAAGGCGATGAGCCGAACCGGCGAGTCGTTATTGCATTAAGACAATAAGCTGTACATTATAAATGTATACGAATCAATACGCTATCCACAGCAATGGCTCATAATGGTCATTGCTGTTTTTCCATTTGAGAGGTGCTGACAGCAATGGTACATGATACGATAGCTGCCATTTCCACAGCAGTCGGAGAAGGCGGAATCGCAATAATTAGAGTAAGCGGACCTGAGGCAATTGCAGGTATCGCGAGTGTTTTTCGTTCGAAAATAAATCTAAATGATGCGGATACACATACGCTGCATTATGGTCATATTCTCGATCCGAGGTCTGGAGAAGAGGTTGAAGAAGTACTTGTTACGCTGATGAGAGGCCCCCGTTCGTTTACCGCGGAGGATGTTGTCGAAATTAACGCACATGGCGGCGTTATTGCTGTTAAAAAGGTGCTTGATGTCGTATTGCAGCTGGACGGCTATCGCACAGCGGAGCCAGGCGAGTTTACGAAGCGTGCCTTCCTGAATGGTCGAATCGATCTTATGCAGGCAGAGGCTGTTATCGATTTGATTCGATCCAAATCTGATCGAGCATTTTCCGTTGCCCGCAAACAAGCGGAGGGCGTTCTGTCGAAGCGGATTAAAGCTTTGCGGCAGACGGTCATTGAGCTGCTTGCCCATATAGAAGTGAACATCGATTATCCGGAGCATGACGTAGAGGAAATGACGAGCTCGTTTATTCGTGACCAATGCGATTCTGCTATTAATGAAATAGATCGTCTGTTAAAAACCGCAAACGAAGGCAAGATACTAAGAGAAGGTATTGTAACAGCAATCGTTGGGCGTCCCAATGTCGGTAAATCGTCTCTTATGAATGTACTGACGCAGGAGAATAAGGCTATCGTTACCGATATCCCAGGTACGACTCGTGATGTCATTGAACAATTTGTAGCGCTAAACGGAATTCCACTTCGACTGCTCGATACGGCTGGTATTCGTGAAACAACGGATGTTGTTGAGCGAATTGGGGTGGAGCGCTCTCGCAATGCGCTTGAAGAAGCGGATCTCATTTTGCTAGTGCTGAACTATAATGAGCCGTTGCAAGCTGATGATCGGGAGCTATTGTTGCAAATGAAGGGTCGCCCAGTCATTGCGATCATAAATAAGACTGACTTGCCGCGTCAATTAGAAATTGAGGTGGTGGAGGAGTCGATTCCGGTCGATTCCATCGTTAAAATGTCGGTTCTTGAGGAAGATGGGTTAGACCGCTTAGAGAAGACGATAAGCGAGATGTTTTTTGAAGGCCAGCTTGAATCAGGTGATCTGACATATGTGAGCAATGTTCGACATATTGCTTTATTGAAGCGGGCAAGGCAATCGCTAGTCGATGCAATAGAAGCATCTGATACAGGAATACCGATTGACCTCATTCAAATCGATGCCAGATCCGCGTGGGAGTCGCTTGGTGAAATTTTGGGTGATGAGGCTGGAGATTCATTGATCGATCAAATTTTCTCGCAGTTCTGCTTAGGGAAATAGATGGAAGTAGGCTTTTGCAGCCGATATGAATTAAACTTACAACATGTGGTTTTAATGAAGAAGTAAAGTTAGTTCGCTGCTAAAAAGTGATTTCGCAAATGAGGCAGAGTTTCCAGCTGTCTCTGTGATTTAAGATTAGCGCAGCTCTAAGTGTTAATTAAGGAAATAGAATATCGAGCAAATCATTATTCTATTCAGCATATAGGTTTCACTGAAATGATGGGGCATAAGAAAGTTTTCAATGAAAGCCTTCGGTTATGCTTACGAAGTGGTTTTCTGCGAAAACCTAAGATAATGCTTACGAAGTGGTTTTCTGCGAAAACCTAAGATAATGCTTACGAAGTGGTTTTCTACGAAAACCTAAGATAATGCTTACGAAGTGGTTTTCTACGAAAACCTTTAGGAGGGTAAAGGACAATGAGATATATAGCTGGTGAATATGACGTGATCGTCATTGGAGCGGGGCATGCAGGCTGTGAAGCTGCACTTGCGGCCGCACGTATGGGCTGCGAAACGCTGCTGCTTACAATAAATCTAGACATGGTTGCTTTTATGCCATGTAATCCATCTATCGGCGGACCGGCAAAAGGCCATGTGGTGCGTGAAATTGATGCGCTCGGCGGTGAGATGGGACGTAATATCGATAAAACGTTCATTCAAATGAGGATGCTTAATACAGGTAAAGGTCCAGCGGTGCATGCACTGCGTGCGCAAGCTGACAAGTTTGATTATCAGCATTTAATGAAAAAGACAATTGAAGAAACACCTCATTTGACTCTGAGACAAGGTATGGCTGAAGAGCTTATTGTTGAGGATGGTAAATGCTTAGGAATCGTTACAAAAACAGGCGCTGAGTATCGTGCAAAGACAACGGTTGTTACAACGGGCACCTATTTGCGCGGCAAAATTATTATGGGCGAGCTGATGTATGAGAGCGGACCAAATAATCAACAGCCGTCAGTCAGACTTTCGGCAAGCTTGAAGGAGCATGGTTTGGAGCTTGTACGTTTCAAGACAGGTACGCCTCCGCGTGTTCACAAAGATACGATTGATTTTTCGAAAACAGAAATTCAACCTGGCGACGACAAACCGAAGTTTTTCTCGCATGAGACGGAATCTTCCACAAACGAGCAATTGCCTTGCTGGTTAACATATACATCTGAAGCGACGCACAAAATTATCAATGACAATCTTCATCGTGCGCCAATGTTCTCAGGTGCAATTGAGGGAACGGGCCCAAGATATTGTCCTTCTATTGAAGATAAAATCGTCCGTTTTGCTGATAAGCCAAAACACCAAATCTTCTTAGAGCCAGAAGGTAAAAATACCTCTGAGTATTATGTACAAGGTCTCTCCACAAGTATGCCGGAAGATGTACAGCTTGGTATTTTACGTTCTATACCAGGTTTGGAAAAAGTTGAGATGATGCGTAACGGATATGCGATCGAATATGATGCGGTAGTTCCTACACAGCTGTGGCCATCTTTGGAGACAAAGGTGATTGACGGTTTATTCACAGCTGGACAAATAAACGGAACTTCTGGTTATGAGGAAGCAGCGGGACAAGGCGTTATGGCTGGCATTAATGCTGCACGCAAAGTACAAGGGAAAGAACCGATTATTATCGGTCGTGCAGATGGCTATATCGGTGTAATGATCGACGATCTTGTTACGAAGGGGACGAACGATCCTTATCGTTTGCTCACTTCAAGAGCGGAATATCGATTGCTGCTTCGCCACGACAATGCAGATTATCGTCTAACGCCAACTGGCTACGAAATCGGTCTTATTTCGGAAGAACGTTACAATAAATTTTTGCGTAAAAAAGAATTGGTTGAAATGGATATTGAACGTCTACGCGGAACTAAAGTAAAACCTGATCAAGCAAATGAAATGCTGATAGCAGCGGGTACAGCGCCAATGGAGCATGGCACTGATGCGTTATCGTTGCTTCGTCGACCGGAAGTTACTTATGCGATGCTGGAAACGGTTGTACCTTCCGTTCCAGAAATGACAGAGGAAATGAAGGAACAGGTTGAAATTCAAATTAAATATGCAGGTTATATTGAGAAGCAGCTTGTGCAAGTAGCACGTTTGAACAAAATGGAGAAAAAACGTATTCCTGATGACATTGATTATAGTGATGTTCGCAGCTTAGCATCTGAAGCGAAGCAAAAGCTTTCTGTTATCAGACCGCTATCTATTGGTCAAGCGTCAAGGATTGCCGGTGTTACACCAGCTGATATTTCTATACTGCTTGTTTACTTGGAACATTACAACCGTGTTACTGCAGCGAGAGGATCATAATATGGACGAAACTTTAAAATGGTTTACAAAACGAATGGAGGAGAGCGGCATTCCGCTTTCTCCCTTTCAGCTTAAACAGTTCGAAACTTATTATCGCCTGCTCGTTGAGTGGAATGAGAAAATGAATTTGACCGGCATTACCGAACGAGATGCTGTATACGAGAAACATTTTTATGATTCCGTATCGCTTTCTTTTTATACGAAGATGGACAGTGTTCGTAAGCTTGCTGATATAGGCTCAGGAGCGGGTTTTCCTAGTATTCCTTTGAAAATTTGTTTTCCTCATTTGCAAATCATGATTGTTGATTCTTTGAATAAAAGAATACAATTCCTAACGCATCTGAAAGAGCAGCTTGGTTTAGATCAGGTTTTATGCTTGCATGGCCGGGCTGAAGATATTGCACAATTGCCAGACCACCGTGACAAGTATGATTTAGTAACGGCAAGGGCAGTTGCGAGATTAAATGTATTAAATGAATTTTGTTTGCCCTTCGTAAAAAAAGGTGGATTGTTTGCTGCTATGAAAGGCTCGCAATCGGATGAAGAAGTTCGGGAGGCAGCTTTAAGCCTAAGAGAGCTCAAAGGAAAAATTAAATCACAGCATCAGTTATCACTTCCAAACGAGCAATCAGAGCGACATATTGTTTTAATAGAGAAGCTAGATGCTACTCCGCGTAAATACCCTAGAAAAGCAGGCACTCCACTAAAACAGCCACTTATGTAGCTGGCATCTAATGTTCCACGTGAAACATTTTGCAAATGGTTACTTGGGGAAAAGAACTTCCATTTTCTTATAACAATTATTTGTTCTAAAATGATGTCAAGCAGGAGATCGTCCAGTGATAGTCGAATTATTATAGTAGATGAAGAGACTGGACGATACCGTTACATAGACGAACCAATAAACGTCTTCATAAGACACATTGAAGTTCGTATCACGGGCAAATATAAGCATCGTATCAAGCTTTACAGCCATACCTGATTATATTTTAACTGAAGCCTCTCCTATCATTTCCGAATGAATTTTGTTATGGATGTTCGCCGTGCAGTTGACGATTATTACCTGAGAGAGGTTCTAGTAACCGAAATAATCCAATTGGCAATGAACCAATCTTACTGCTGAAGCGTATTTATTGCAAAAACCTTGTAATTGCTTTTTAATAGAATGGAGACATTTTCCTAGTTTACTAGTGTTAATGCTGACATTTTGTGTGAAACGCATGCTTCCCATTACTATGATGGGGGTTATGGTTTCTTTTGAAGTGATTAAAAACAAGGTTTATCTCATGATCGGGTGGTAATTATCGATATGAAAGAACAATTTTCTCGATTGTTCGGCCTGTCCGAGCAGCGCATACCGCAAGAAGAAGTTCGGCAAATACCGATTCAAGAAATCGACGCAAGCCCATTTCAGCCGCGGACGATTTTTGATGATGACCGAATTGAAGAATTATGTCAAACGATAAAAACGCATGGTGTTATTCAGCCTATCGTTGTTCGTATGCGTAATGGAAGATATGAAATCATAGCAGGGGAACGTCGCTGGCGTGCTGTTACTAAGCTAGGTTACGATACGATCCCTGGTATTGTTCGTGAATTCAACGATTCACAAACAGCTTCCATTGCATTAATTGAGAATCTTCAAAGAGAAGGTTTATCAGCAATTGAGGAAGCGATAGCTTATCAAAAATTAATCGAGCTTCATCAATTAACACAGGAAAGCTTGGCTCAGCGTCTAGGGAAAAGTCAATCGACGATTGCCAATAAATTAAGATTGTTAATGTTGAATGATACGATTAAGATGGCTTTAATGGAACGGAAAATTACGGAACGACATGCAAGGGCTTTGTTGTCGCTCGATAATGAAGAGTTGCAGCTTAAAGTATTAGATGAAATCATAACTAAAGATTTGAATGTTAAGCAGACTGAGGTTAGAATCGCTTTCCTAAAAGAGTCAACCAAACTCAAGAAAGCGAAACGTATTTCTTTTACTAAGGACGTACGTCTGGCCCTTAATACAATCAGACAATCCATTGAAATGGTTTCTGGATCTGGATTGCAAATTAAGACGAATGAAAAGGATCATGAAGATCATTATGAAATTACGATCCAGATCCCTAAAAGATAGAGTTATATCTTAAAATAGTATAATTTAATGCTTATTTGTGCCGTCCTCACTGAGGGCGGCGATGCCATTTGTAGCTAGTTTTTTATTAAATGTGCTGTACATGTATGATTCATGATAATTAACTAGTTTTATGTTATTAGCATTTTTACGTTAATGGATCTTAAGAAAATAGCACATAAAAGTTGTACACATAGAGGTGAGCCGGTTTTGTCGAAGATAATTGCAATAGCCAACCAGAAGGGCGGTGTCGGAAAAACGACAACGTCTGTCAATTTAGCTGCCTGTCTTGCATCACTTGGTAAAAAAGTGCTGCTAGTTGATATTGATCCACAAGGGAATACAACAAGTGGTCTCGGTATTAACAAAGGGGACGTAACGAATTGTATTTACGATGTGCTTATTAATGAAGTCCATCCAAAAGATGCAATGTTTGAGACGGCTGTTCCAGGTCTGAAAATCATTCCAGCAACGATTCAATTGGCTGGTGCCGAAATCGAATTAGTGCCGACGATATCAAGAGAGCTGCGTTTGAAAAAGTCTTTGCATATGGTTAAGGATGATTTCGATTATGTGCTTATTGATTGTCCTCCGTCACTTGGGATATTAACGATAAATTCGTTAACCGCAGCTGATTCTGTTCTTATTCCTATTCAGTGCGAATATTATGCTCTTGAAGGTTTGAGTCAACTGCTTAATACGGTTCGACTCGTTCAAAAGCATTTAAATACATCGCTTCAAATTGAGGGTGTTCTTCTGACCATGCTTGATGCGAGAACGAATTTGGGAATTCAAGTTATTGAAGAAGTGAAAAAGTATTTCCAACAAAAAGTGTATCAAACGATTATTCCACGTAATGTACGTTTAAGTGAAGCGCCATCACATGGACAAGCTATTATCACATACGACCCGCGTTCTAAAGGTGCAGAAGTTTATCTTGAACTCGCAAAGGAAGTGATTATGTATGAGCAAGCGGCTAGGTAGAGGGCTGGATGCGCTTATCCCATCGCTTTCTGTGAATGACGATGATAAAGTGATTGAAATTACCTTATCCCAACTAAGGCCTAATCCGTATCAACCTAGGAAAACATTTGATGAGGATTCGATTAAAGAATTAGCAGAATCCATTAAGCAGCATGGCATCATTCAACCTATTATTGTTCGTACTGTATTGAAAGGTTACGAAATCATAGCAGGTGAAAGACGTTTCCGTGCTTCACAATATTGTGGAAATGCGACTATACCTGCTGTAGTAAGATCGTTTACTGATCAACAGGTTATGGAGATTGCTTTAATTGAGAACCTACAGCGCGAGGATTTGAATGCAATTGAAGTTGCAATTGCTTATCAGGCGCTTATCGATAAGTTCAAGCTTACGCAAGAAGAGTTGTCCATGAAGGTCGGAAAGTCCCGTTCTCATATTGCCAACTTCGTTCGGTTGCTTTCGTTGCCAACTGAAATAAAAGATAATGTTTCACGTGGAACAATTTCTATGGGTCACGCAAGAGCGTTGGTCGGCATTAAAGATGATAAGGTGCAAAAGGAATTAGCAGATCTTACCGTTTCTCAAGAGTGGAGTGTCCGCGAGCTTGAAGAGGCGATTCAGAAGCTTGATTCTAAGCAGCCGGAAGATACAGCGAAGCCGAATCAGAAAAAACGCGATCCGTATATTGACCATTTAGAGGAGTCGCTTCGTGAACGATTTAAAACGACAGTGAAAATTAAACAGCAAAAAGATAAAGGCAAAATTGAGCTACAATACTATAGTAAACAGGATTTGGAACGTTTGCTAGAATTGCTTCAATACATGGCATAGACTATACCAAACAATGGCATACCTTAGTTGTAATCTTGCTTTTGAAAGATTAAACTAAGGTATGCCATTGTTGTGAGCAGGTAGCTAGGAAAGGTGTGAAATTCGTGAGCAATCATAACCAATCACTCATTTATTTGGATCATGCGGCAACCTCTTGGCCTAAGCCGCCTGCAGTAACAGAAGCAGTTGTTAATGCTATGTTAAATGACGCTGCTAATCCGGGAAGAGGCAGTCATGCTATGGCTGTGCGAGCAAGTCGAATATTATTTGAAACGCGTAAACAATTGGCTAAACTATTTAACATAAAAAACCCGAATGACATAGCATTCACCTCTAATACGACGATGTCATTAAACATGGCGATAAAAGGTTGGTTGAAGCCTGGTGATCATGTTATCGCAACCTCAGTTGAACATAATTCAGTAAGAAGACCATTATATTATCTGGAACAGACAATCGGTATTGAAGTGACATATGTAGAATCAGATGAACGTGGAAAGATTAACATAGATGATGTTGCCTCAGCTATTCGTTCTAACACAACACTTGCTATTGTTAATCATAGTTCCAACCTGTTAGGAACAATTATGCCTGTTGCAGATATAGCTGAACTAACAAGGAAGCATGGAATAAAATTGTTAGTTGATGCCGCGCAAAGTGCAGGTATTTTACCTATAGATGTAAGAACAATGGGCATTCACATGCTGGCTTTCCCGGGACACAAAGGGTTGCTCGGCCCACAAGGCACAGGAGGGCTGTACATCGATCCTGAGCTTGACTTGGTGCCTTTATTGCATGGTGGGACAGGAAGCCAATCTGAGGCAGTAGAGCAGCCTCAAGTGAGGCCAGATCGTTATGAGGCGGGAACACAAAATACACCGGGCTTGGCAGGGCTCAAAACCGGTGTACAGTATGTTCTGAATGAGACGGTGCACAATATCCATACTAAGGAATGGATGCTTACTCAGAGATTAATGCAAGGCCTTGAACCAGTAAAGGGAGTCAAAATACTGGGACCAGAGCTTGGGGAACAAAGAACAGGTATTGTAGCTTTTAACCTAGAGGGCGTTGATCCTTCTGAATTATCATTCATATTGGATCAGCATTACCGAATTGCTGTGCGAGCTGGATTTCATTGCACTCCACTCGCACATGCTTGTGCAGGAACATTGGAAACAGGAGCTATACGAGCAAGTGTCGGTGTATTTACAACGAATGAAGAAATTGATGCGTTGACAGGTGCAATCAGAGAGATTGCACAGCAATATGGCGTTTAGCATTGAACTGGGGGCGGAGTAGCTAAGATGGAAGATTGGACATCAAATCCGATGAATGCAGTTACGGTGGGCATTGCGTTATTTGCCATCGTATTATTCATTTGGATAGCGGTTTTAGGCGGGCGGCTGAAAAAGCTAAGAAAGCAATATACAGCGGTTATGGGGAATACAGGTGTGACGAATATGGAAGATGTCATTGTTGAATTGAAGCAAGGCCTTGCCGAGCAGCAGCAAGCGAATACGGAGCTGAAGGCTCAGCTAATTGATATGCAATCTACTGTAACAAAGCAAAAAGGAAAAGTAGGCGTCATTCGTTATAATGCTTTTGCTGAACAGGGCAGTGATCTCAGCTTTTCAATCGCAATTATCAATGATGAGAAAGATGGAGCCGTATTTTCAGGTATTCATAGCAGGGAGAATACTTATGTCTATGCAAAACCTCTTGAAAAAGGCCAATCAGTATACCCTTTAACCCCTGAAGAGCATAAAGCTATTTTGGAAGCAAAATAGGAAATTTATTTGTTATTAAATATTATCCGAAGCTGCGGTTTGTTCAAGAACGCTGGTCGTGATATGCGCATTGTTCGCAATAGCAGTAAATAAACTGAGCGAAATAATGTCGGCCATTTTCATAACGAGATGCAGACGAGTGTTTTGCAGCACAAAATACTCCATAAATCCGCCTACATTAACGATACCAGTAATATGAATGTCGCCAACAGGAGGAAGGTCCTTGTTGACGCCAGCACCAGGACGCACAGGGCCTACACCAACTTGAATGCTGCCTACGCTGGATACTTGACCAAGGCAGGCATCAATGCCAATCACAAATGGTTTGTGGAACCGCCGATTGATCTCGATAAGGGTATCATCTAAATTCATAGCATGAACCGGATTTTCAAGCGTGCCAAATAGTGAGAAATGAGGGCTGCGGTATTTCGATAGTGAGGTTCCAATCAGCGGTCCTAAAGAGTCTCCTGTTGAACGGTCCGTGCCTACGCAGACAACTACGATGGGGCGTGCAGCAGCCATTTCTTCGAGCATGGCTGTAAGTCGATTTACTAGCATGCCAATTACGTTTGCGGTGGTGTAGGGTACCTTCAAAGGCGTCTCTTTAATAAATGAAAGCTTCATAGAATCCCTCCGATTATACCGATATGCTACTAGTATATGGATAGGACAACCATTTTATACGTCAGATAGTTTTGATATTTTGTTTGCCAAGAAAGTTTGTCATGCTAATTTAATGGAGGTCTTGCTTGTGTTAATTGCCTTCGATTCAACTCAGCAAGCATTGCGTGCAGAAATGCTGCTCGAATACGCAGATATTGAAATTGACATATGTCCCACGCCGAAGGAAATTACAGCCGGCTGCGCATTATCTATTCATTTTCCTGAGGAAGATTTGATAACGGTTAAGGAAGTTATTGTGCAGGAAAACGTGGAAGTTAGAGGTATATTTAAGCCGATTGAAGCCGGTTATGAGCAAATCGACATGTAAATATATTCAAAGTTAATAAGGAGGAATTGTGATGTCAATCAGAGAACGATATGATGAATTTGTTGATTGGTTGACAAACAATGAATTATGGCAAGCATTTGGTAGTTCTGCGCTGCGAATCGTTATGTTCTTATTCATTGGCCGTGTAGTTGTATGGGTAATCCATAAAACCATTGATCGAATTATTTTAGAGCGTGAGAACAAGATGTTGATCAACCACACTAGGCGAATGACAACCGTAGGCAAGCTGATGAAAAATGTAACTTCTTACGTCGTCTATTTTATAACCATTATGCTCATATTGTCTGAATTCGGGATTAATTTAGGGCCATTGCTCGCAGGAGCAGGTGTACTCGGACTTGCTGTCGGGTTCGGTGCGCAAAGCCTGGTGAAGGATATTATTACGGGATTTTTTATTGTACTCGAAGATCAATTCGCTGTAGGCGATGTGATTCAGACAGGGCAATTCAAAGGGACCGTAGAAGTCATTGGACTTAGAACAACCCGTATTCAGAGTTGGACCGGGGAGGTTCATATTGTTCCCAATGGCATGATCAATGAGGTTACAAACTTCTCGATTAATAATAGCATCGCGGTTGTTGATATTTCGATTGCTTTTGAGGAAGAAGTCAATCGTGCGCTAGAGGTCATTCGACATACGATGATCACGATGAAGGATGAAAATTTAATTAATGCACCGGAAGTGCTTGGTATTCAGGCTATTGCTCCAACAGGGGTAACGCTTCGAGTGATTGCTGAGTGTCGACCGAATACGCATCCGATCGTATCTCGCAAGTTAAATATGGAGCTGAAAAAGGCATTAGATGCGAGCGGTATTGAAATTCCGTATCCTCGAATGGTCACTTATCATCGCAATGGAAAGGGAGGCGAAAAAGATGGAGCGTAAGCAATTTGAGCTAGGTGATGTTGTTCAAATGAAAAAACAGCATCCATGCGGCTCTAATGAAATGGAAGTCATTCGAATGGGGATGGACATCCGCATTAAATGCGTCGGTTGTAAGCACAGCGTTCTAATCCCTAGAGCTAAATTTGAAAAAAACATGAAAAAGGTGCTACGCTCCAAAGCCTCTGAAGAAGGCTTAACGTAAGCAAAAGTACGAACGGCTGAGTGGTTTTAAGGAAATACTTGCGCGTTGACAAGCACTGTGATACAATAATTTTTACATGCGGAGAGGTACCCAAGAGGCCCAAGGGGGCTGACTCGAAATCAGCTAGGCGGGTCAAACCGTGCGTGGGTTCGAATCCCACCTTCTCCGCCATTATATTAAACATTTACGGTTCCTTCAGAGGAACCGTTTTTTTATGTCTTTTTAATAGATTAGGAAATACAAAGGAATAAATAATATAGAAAAGAGAGCTCTTGCGAGCTCTCTTCCTGACGGTGAATAATGGCTGAGTCGATCAATTCTCACTGCAAGCTGTTGAAACATCATTCGTCAATCGGAACAATTCAGCTAAAGCTTCATTAAATCCTTTTGAGCACAATCATACACGGCCGATTGAACGGTAACGTGTATCAATGCTCGAATGCGCGTGTGTTACAGACAAGTGTCTTTGGCACAACCCTCCGCTTCTCTCCTGAGTGGACGAAATCCTCACGCGATGAGAGCTAATCCGTTTTTAGACGGGTATAGTGTCTCCGCGTTTGCCGAAATGGTTCAATGGAACCACACCTCTCTTGCACCGTCAAAAATTAGAATGGCCAAACTGATGTTTTATTATTCAAAACCATGTAGAAAAATTAATGGCCCATTCGTTTCCATTTACGCTCGTGGTTAGAGGTGTCAGGAAAACGCTGCCCTTTGCTGAGCTTGACCTTCTTCGGATTATTGATTCCCATATGAAATGAGTTCACACCGTCCTCGATGTATGTGCCATCATTCGGAGCTTTGTCGCCCGGCGAAAACATTGTACCTTCACCCATTATGATCAGCCTCCAGCTTATATTTAGAGCGGATAGATAAATACACAAGATCTATCCCTTCATGTTGTAGTATTAGCGGGCAATGGGATTTGCATGAGTAGCAGATAACGGCTATAAAATGGATGAACCATCGCCAGAAGTTGCCTGCGTAGCAACATCATCTATTTTCGCTTGTCATAGGCGTACAGATTTGATATAGTATAGAGATGCGAGCAGAAGCTCGTTCCTTGCTCCATTTATGGGGCCGTTAGTCCAAGAGGAGGTGAAACAATATGCGCAAATATGAAGTAATGTACATCGTTCGTCCAGACGTTGAGCAAGAAGCCTTGCAAGCGATCGTTGACAAATTCCATGGCATTATCTCCAATGGCGGAGAAGTCACAAAGCAAGATGTGAGCGGAAAACGTCGTCTTGCGTATGAAATCAACAAGCTTCGTGATGGTTATTTTGTACTCGTTCATTTCAATGCAACTACTGAAGTTGTAAATGAACTTGACCGTATCATGAAGATTACGGATGAAGTTATCCGTTCGTTGATCGTCAGAGACGCCGCTTAATCCAAGCTGGATTGTTCGATTGGGAGGTCAGAAACGATGTTGAATCGTGTTATACTAATTGGTAGATTGACGAGAGACCCAGAGCTTCGCTATACACCTGCAGGTGTCGCAGTTACACAATTTACGTTAGCGGTAGATCGTCCGTTTACAAGCGGTGGTCAAGGTGAGCGTGAAGCGGATTTTATTCCGGTTGTAACATGGCGTCAACTGGCCGAGACTTGCGCCAACTATTTGCGCAAAGGCCGCTTAACAGCGGTTGAAGGTCGCATTCAAGTTCGGAATTACGAGAACAACGAAGGCAAACGCGTCTACGTGACGGAAGTTATCGCTGATAACGTTCGGTTCTTGGAATCCAACAAAGATGGCGGTGGATCGCGTGAAGAGGGTGGAAGCAGCTACAGCGGCGGTACAAGCACCGGCGGAAGCAATTTCGGCGGCAATGCGTCCCAAAGCAGCGGTAACCGTCCATCTGGTAATAACTCACGTAACGACAGCCGTGATCCGTTTCAGGATGACGGACGCCCGATTGATATATCAGAGGATGATTTGCCATTTTGATAATGGTGTAGCTCAGGCTGCACATGTCAATGGAGCAGTTGCACAGCCTTTAGCTGTTGTGTAATTGTAATATTTTCAACGATAAGGAGGATACCTATCATGGCTTTCAAGCAAAGAGATAACGGTGGCGACGAGCGTCCAGAACGTAAGTTCAGCGGACGTAAAGGCGGACGCAACAAACGCCGTAAAGTTTGTTTCTTCACTGTAAACAAAATTTCTAAAATTGACTATAAAGATGTTGATTTGTTGAAAAAGTTTATTAGCGAGCGCGGCAAAATCTTGCCACGTCGTGTGACTGGTACAAGCGCGAAATACCAACGCTTGCTTACAATCGCAATTAAACGTTCACGTCAAATCGCATTGCTTCCTTACACGACTGAATAGGTTGATGTCTGGAATCAAAAAGCCTACTGAGGTTTCTCAGTAGGCTTTTTTTGTATTTCTAATCGAATGATACGCATATATTCACGAGGTAAATAAGGGGAATATGGCTCTAAATGATGGATAGAATCATGCGCAGAATATATTTTGTATTGCAGTAAGGATGCAGGCTGCAGCAGCTGTTTGCTTCGCTGCTGATCCATTTGCTGATCCAAATGCCATGCGCCAGCTAAAATCAGAATGAAAATGAATGAGCTGATCGCTATTTTTGTACGCCGCATGATGATCACTCCTTTAGTAAGAGTAATCCCCATTTTAACTATTTTCATTCTCCCCGCTCTGTCATCTCAATTCTTTTGACAATTTTAGACTTGAACGATATACTAAAGTGTAGTCAAAAAACAACTAAATTAACTTTTTTATCGGAGGAGCCTGCCAACAGCGGGCTCTTTTTGCGTTTTTTTAAGGCTCCGGCAGAAATGGAAGTACTTTTATAGAAATAGGGAAAAGCTATGGAAGTCATTTGTAGAGGAAGGGGAGAGTGTTTTTGTTATCTGTCATCATCATTTTACCATTTATTATGGCTGCTATTAGTCCTTTGCTGCGAAAGCTGCTGCATGGACTTCATACGGGTTGGATTATTCTTCCTTTGCCAATTTTGCTGTTTAGTTATTTTCTATGGAAAATACCAGCGATTCAAAGCGGAGATACCATAACAGCAACCATCCCATGGATACCTTCATTAGGAGTCAATTTCACCGTTTATTTGGATGGTTTAGGTTTATTATTTGCCTTATTAATTACGGGAATTGGCGCGTTAGTCGTCCTTTATTCGATTTATTATTTGGATAAAAATAAGGAAGCGATAACATCCTTTTATGTTTATTTGCTTCTATTTATGGGGGCTATGCTCGGGGTTGTCCTATCAGATAATCTTATTGTGCTGTATGGTTTCTGGGAGCTGACGAGTATTTCCTCGTTCTTGCTGATCGCTTTCTGGAACCATAGAGAGAAATCGAGATATGGCGCATTAAAATCTATGCTTATTACAGTATTCGGCGGCCTTTCTATGCTGGCTGGTTTTGTACTGCTATATGTGATGTCAGGCACCTTTAGCATTCGTGAGATCATCGGCAGCGTTGATACGCTAAGCGGCCATGCATTGTTTTTGCCCGCAATGCTGCTTATTCTAGTCGGAGCGTTTACGAAATCGGCGCAGTTTCCATTCCATATTTGGCTGCCCGATGCGATGGAGGCTCCAACCCCTGTAAGTGCGTATCTGCACTCAGCGACGATGGTTAAGGCAGGTTTATATTTAGTCGCTAGGTTCAGTCCAATCTTCTCTGGAGAGTCGGCTTGGTTCTGGCTCGTTTCGTTCTTTGGTCTTGTGACGATGATTTATGGCTCTTTCCGAGCGATGAAGCAGACGGATTTAAAATCATTACTCGCGTTCTCAACGATTAGCCAGCTCGGCTTGCTGATGAGTTTATTTGGACTTGGATCGGCGGCGGCTTTCTATACAGGAGGTACAGATTCACTCTTTTATGCAAAAGCTACGATGGCGGCCATCTTTCACTTGATCAACCATGCTGTGTTTAAAGGTGCTTTGTTCATGGTTGTTGGGATCGTTGACCATGAAACAGGGACGAGAGACATTCGCAAGCTAGGCGGACTTATGGCTCTAATGCCAATAACCTTCTCCATTGCGCTTATTGGAGCCTTCTCGATGGCGGGCCTGCCACCGTTTAATGRCTTTTTGAGCAAGGAAATGTTTTTTACAGCGGCTCTTAATATTAGGCAGCTGGACTTTTTCAACGTTTCATTTATGCTGGCTATCATTCCCGTTATCGCATGGGTTGCAAGTATATTTACATTTGTATACAGCATGATTTTGCTATTTAGAACGTTTATGGGACCAGCACAGTTTGAAAAGTTGGCGAAGAAGCCGCATGAAGCGCCGCTYGGCATGCTTATTTCCCCGGTCATTCTTGCTTCTTTAGCTGTCGTTATCGGTTTGTTCCCAAATCTGCTTGCGTACTCTTTAATTGAACCTGCCATGGCTGCGATTCATCCGAATGTGCTGCTGCCCGGCGAGCGTTTCCTCGTGCATATTCAATTCTGGCATGGCTGGACAGCTGAAATATTTATGACGATGGGCGTCGTTATTGCAGGGACACTTTTGTTCAAGTTTCATCAACGTATCCAGTGGATCAATCAACCGCTCTTCCAGCACATCTCATTGAACCAAATGTATGATGGAGGGCTTCGAGTATTGGATAGAGGCTCCAATCGGTTGACCAACCGTTATATGACGGGTTCCATTCGCCACTACTTGATGTACATTTTTGTATTTCTAATTGTGTCACTTGGGTTAACGATGATCCAAGAGAAATTGAATGTGTTTCAGTTCTCGGATTATGCTCCAATATCCGTATATGAGGCGGTTATTATTATCGTCTTAGTCATATCGGTTATTGCTATACCGTTTACGAAGTCGAGAATGATGGCTATCATTTTAACGGGTGCGGCAGGTTATATGGTCACCTTGTTTTTTGTCATCCTACAGGCGCCTGATCTAGCTTTGACTCAGATGATCGTCGAGACAGTATCGGTGACGCTGTTCCTCTTATGTTTCTATCATTTGCCGAAGCTGAGCAAGGAAATAGCCGCCCTGCGTTTTCGACTATCTAATTTCGTTATTGCGCTTAGTGTGGGAATTATAATGACATTAATTGCGCTTGGTGCAAGCGGAAATCGCGCGTTTGATTCTATATCAGACTTTTTCTTAAAAGAGAGCTACGAATTAGCGGGCGGCAAAAATGTGGTTAACGTCATCCTCGTTGATTTCCGCGGCTTTGATACGATGCTTGAAATTGTTGTCCTTGYCATCGCTTCATTAGGTATTTATGCCATGATTAAGCTGAAGCTGGATACAGAGGATGAAAGAGTGTTTCTGCCTAAGCAAAGCAATAGAGGAAAGCTGGCGTTTCCCGTAGTAAGAAGCAACGATGTTATTCTGAAGACGATAGCGAAAGTCGTTATCTTCATTATATTGACGTTCTCAGTGTATTTGATGTTCGCAGGGCATAACCATCCAGGCGGAGGATTTATCGGGGCATTAATGGCGTCGGCTGCATTTATTTTGCTTACGATGGCCTTTGGATTGCAGACGATGCGTGAGGTCATTCCTATCGATTTCCGAGTATTAACAGCGATTGGGCTGTCGATAGCTATTTTGACGGGAGTAGGATCTTTTATATTTGGCGCACCATTTCTCAGCCATGCCTTTGGTCACTTCGAGCTGCCGCTATTGGGCGATACGGAGCTTGCTACGGCAATGCTGTTTGATTTAGGGGTATATTTGACCGTTATTGGCGTGACGATGACCATCATTTTAACGATAGGGAGGGATAAGTAGCTATGGAATTGTATATGTCACTCGCAATCGGTGTTATTTTTACAGTCGGGGTGTATCTGATCTTGTCCAAAAGCCTGCTGCGTATCATTTTGGGAACCTCTATCCTTACCCATGGTGTTCATTTGCTGCTGCTTACGATGTCCAAGCTGAAAACAGGAGCTGCGCCACTGCTTGGCGAAAAGGCGGAAACGTATGTTGATCCACTGCCGCAGGCTCTGATTCTAACTTCTATCGTCATCAGCTTTGGCGTGACTTCCTTTTTCTTTGTACTCGCTTATAAGGCTTATCAGAAGCTGGGTACTGACGATATGGAGCAGTTAAGGGGGAATGACGATGAATAATCTGCTTGTATTCCCGCTTCTCATTCCTTTGTGTACGGCAGTTATTCTTTTGTTTTTTAAAAATAGTGTGATCGGGCAGCGCTGGATAAGTGCGATTGGTATGCTTTTTAATCTGGCTGCAGCTATTGTCCTTATCTATCAAGTAAAAACGGAGGGCATTCAAACGCTGCATATGGGAGGCTGGCTGCCGCCGTATGGTATTGTGTTCGTTGGGGATATGCTTGCCGCATTGCTTGTTTTGGCTACTTCGATTGTCGGCACCTTCTGTTTGTTCTTTGCATTCGGAACGATCGGCAAGGAGAGAGAAAAATATTATTTTTATCCGTTTTATCAGTTTCTGCTCGTCGGTGTGAGCGGATCGTTTCTTACGGGAGATTTGTTTAATTTATTTGTGTGCTTCGAAGTTATGCTCATTTCCTCCTATGCGCTTATCGTGCTTGGAGGGACGAAGAAGCAGCTCCGCGAAACGTTGAAATATATATTAATTAATATTTTATCCTCAACACTATTTGTTGCAGCAGTCGCCTATTTGTACGGAGTTGTAGGCACTTTGAACATGGCGGATCTATCACAGCGCATAGCTGAAGTAGGTCAGAGCGGCGTCTTGAACGTCATAGCGATACTGTTCATGATCGTATTTTCTTTAAAGGCGGGACTGTTCCTATTTTTCTGGCTGCCCGGCTCTTATAGTGCGCCTCCGGCAGCGGTATCCGCATTGTTTGGTGCGCTGCTCACGAAAGTAGGCTTATATGCTCTCATACGGACATTTACGCTTATCTTTTATCACGAACCTGCGATTACGCATCATTGGATGGCTTGGATGGCCGCTGCAACGATGGTTTTAGGCGCTTTCGGGGCAGCCGCTTATTCCGATATTGGCCGTATTTTGAACTACAATGTCATCATCAGCGTTGGTTTTCTAGCTTTTGGGTTAGCAGTGAGCTCAAAGGAAGCGCTAGATGGAGTCGTGTTCTATTTGCTGCACGATATGGTTGCCAAGGCACTCCTTTTTATCATTGGAGGAATGCTTATGTATATTGCTGGTACGGGGCGTTTAAAGGAAATGGGAGGCTTGATCAAGCGTTATCCGTTTATGGGCTGGATGTTTTTTATCACAGCGTTAGCCATTGCAGGCATTCCTCCACTTAGTGGATTCACAGGAAAACTGCTGATCATTATGGGCGGCTTTCAGGAAAAATATTTCTGGCTTACAGCTGTGTCGCTAGCATCAAGCTTCATCGTGCTCTATTCCTTGATCAAAATATTTATGGCGGCTTTCTGGGGTGCAGAGATGAAAAACGCCGAATCGCTGCCTGCCCTTAATAAAGGATTCATCGTTTCCGCAGCAGGGTTATGCTTGATCGTCGTTGCGATGGGCATCGGATCGGAATGGGTGTATCAATATGTTTCTGAAGCAGGGCATACGCTTATCAATCCGGCGCAGTATATTGATGCCGTATTAAAGGAGTAGATGAGATGGCTTTGCAAATCTTATTAAACTTAATCATTTCGTTCGTATGGATGTTTCTTCACAATGACTGGTCGGCTCCGCGGTTTATCGTAGGTTATATCATCGGTATTTTATTTATAGGGCTGCTCAGCAGGTTTTGGCCGCATGACTTTTATATGAAAAGAGTATGGGCAATCTTTAAGCTGCTTGTGCTGTTTATAAAGGAATTGTTTGTATCCAGCTTCGTTGTGATTGGACTAATCGTTCGTCCTAAGCTCGCCATACGTCCAGGAATTTTTGCTCTGCAAACCGAGCTCAAAACAGACTGGGAAATCACAGTGCTGTCCTGCCTAATCTGTTTGACACCAGGGACGCTGACGCTCGACGTATCCAAGGATGGCCGAACATTATATATTCATGCGATGGATATGGATGATGCGGAGCTGCTCTCACAGCAGATCAAGGATTCTTTTGAAAAAGCGATTATGGAGGTGACTCGGTAATGCTGTCCCCTTTGCTTATTGCATCATTAGTTATACTATCACTAGCTATTTTGGGCTGTATGTACAGGCTGCTCAAAGGTCCATCCATAACGGATCGGATCGCTGCTTTGGATACGATTGGCGTCATTTTATTATCGATGATTGCAGTCATTTGCATGCTGCTAAAAACACAAAATTATTTCGATATCATATTATTGATCGGCATATTGACCTTTATCGGGACAACCGCTTTTGCAAGATATATTGAAAGGGGTGTCGTCTTTGAACATGGAGATGATAAGTAAAGCAGGAGAGCTGATTATTGGTCTGATGGTTTTGTTTGGTGCATTAATTGGTGCTCTAAGTGCTTTTGGCTTAATTCGGCTTCCTGACGTTTATTTACGATCACATGCGGCAACCAAAAGCGCGACGCTTGGGGTGTTGTTCATTTTGGTAGCCGCTTTCCTATACTTTATGATTTATTTGGAGCATACGAGCGCCAAGCTGCTGTTAGGTATTGTGTTCGTATTCATCACAGGTCCGGTAGCCGGGCATTTAAATGGAAGAGCGGCCTATCGTTCAGGCGTACCGCTATGGAATAAAAGCATACAGGATGATTTGAAGGACGCCTCTAAAGAGGAACAGGGATAATTTCCAGCAAAGGCTAGCATACCTTTCTAATCGATCCGCTTCAAAAAGGAATGAAACATGATTTTTAATAAAATAAGATGATAGGCGAGCCCGATGCCAAATACCCCTAAAGCAGCTGAAGGCTCGCCTGCTATGCCTAATAAATAGCTTTTGGCAGGCCAGTAGCTTGGAATCCAAGCGCCTAAATACTGCCATGGCAAGGGGGTGAAGGCAGCAATAATAGGCCCTGCAAAAAGTAGACCACTTATTTTGGACAAGGCTAAGCCTTCGACCTTATTAGAAGCAAAAGTCGCTAGAAACAAAGCCAAACATGGAGCCTCTAGGGTTAGYAATACGATGGTATACAAACTTTCGATTTGAATCTTTGCAATGCCCGATAATAGGATGAATAAACTGGCTAAGCTTATTGCAAGTGCGCATGGCAGCAGTAATCGATACAAAAAATAGCCTTTACGTGTGAAAGGGGTAATCGCATAATAAGCAATCATGTTTTCATCCCGTTCATCGAGCATAAGAAGCCCAGCCATTGTCCCWGGAAGCAGCGGTATGACAAGCATAAGGAACGTTACCGCGAAATTGGAATAATCCATCAATAAAAAGCCGTACTGCTCCTGTATCCAATCGGATAATGGAGGGAAGACATATCGTGCAACCACGATAATGGCTAGGGGACCAAATAAACTGGCCATAAGCATAGGATCCATCCTAATTTGCCTCGCGTCATTCCTCATAAAAGCTTTAATTTTCAGTATCATCATGAATCCCCCTTTCCTATTTTCATAAGAATGACCTGCTGAAATGACCGTTTAGCCCATAAGAAAACGAGTGTGTTGCCCAATAATAAAATGAAAATAGCATACAACGTTTCTGCGACAGTGGGCTGTTTGATCATTGATTTTAACAACAAGAGGGTCCCTTCCGTAGGGATGATCATGTACAAATATTGATTGCCAATGTGAAAGAAGCCGAGTAGAGGAAGCGCAAACGGCAGAGCATAGAGCTGTGAGCGTAGAATAAAACCGTTTACCGATTGCGAGCGTACAACTACGCCAATAGATAACAAGGTGAAAAAGCTGGATGTAAGCAGGATGCCAATCGTGAAATGAAAGGGTGAAGCGGGTACACCAATGGAAAATAGATGTATAGCCCAGGCAGATGAAATCGAGAGCAAGGCAAGAGAAGAGGCTTTGGCGAGTAAATATTCGGTTACACGAAGCGGTGTTACGAACAGACTGTCATGAATGCCTTGGTCTTTCTCAAGCAAGACAATGCCGCCTGCTAGAATTAACCCTAACGCACTTGGATCAGAAAAGGTAAGCAATAGAGCAACGGTTGTTTTGTAGTCTGTGGGAATAGAGTGGAGCAATAGGAGATATATTGTGCAGACGAGCATGTAGATCAGGTAAAATTTATGGCGCCACTGGAAACGAAGATCATGACATACGGTCATCCACATTCTCATACTAAAGCCCTGCCTGTCACATCAATAAATATTTGTTCAAGAGTTGCTTCTAAGGAATGAATCGTTTCGATTTTTTCATGACGTATAAGGTTCATAAATTGCTGATTCCCCGCAAGCCCAGCCATAGAAAAATGTTCGGTTATCAGCTCATGCTGCTTTAAATATTCAATTCGAACACTGTTTTGGCCATGTCGCAGTCTTAGCTCTCTAGGAGAATCAATAAGCTTAATCTGACCATCGACAATAAAAGCAACACGGTCGCAAAGCTCCTCGGCTGCTTGCATGTTATGCGTTGTGATGACGATGGTAGTACCTGCAGCTTTCCTCTCCAAAATCAACTCTTTCATCCGCTTTGCATTTACGGGATCAAGGCCGGAGGTCGGTTCGTCGAGAAACAAAATATTTGGTTGATGCAGCAATGCACGACAAAAATTCAACCTCATCTTCATGCCTTTGGATAGCTGTGAAACCTTCATATTCGCCGCATCCTGCAGTCCGACCTGGGAGAGGAGATGCATAGGGTCCAAGGTAACGCCTGCATAAAGAGAACGAAACAATTTTAAGTTTTCAAGGACTGTAAACTTGCTGTAGAAGTTGGGGAATTCAAAAGCAACGCCGATTTGTTCATAATAGTCGGGACCAGTGCTCTTGATTTCATGATCCAAAACGCGCACACTGCCTGCGTAACCTTTGAGTGCACCGATTAATATTTTTTGCGTAGTGCTCTTTCCAGCACCTGATGGACCGAGAAAACCAAATACTTCTCCCGGTGCGATTGAAAAGGTAAGGCCGTGCAGAATCGTATTTGTTGTACCGGGATACCTGTACTCAAGCTGATTCACTTCGATCATCTGATAATTTCGCCTCCTAAATCACGCTTTGCATACATACCTTCCGCAACAATATCAAGCATAAATGAAATGGTATCGGAATAAATGCCGGGCCCGATTTCCTGCTTATGCAAGGTAAGAAGGACAAGCGCTCTAATCATACTGACGATAAGCTCAGGCTTTGTATGAGCGAGAATGCCAGCTGCTTGCCAATGATGAATAATTGGCATTAAGGCATCTGCATCATCCGAGAAATTATGTTCCAAGAGCTCTGGAGGCAGCTTGCGTACAAGCTGAGCAAATTCACCTTCCAAATACATTTGACGAACCATAGGGCTTTCGCCTAATAGACGGAAGGATTCAATAAGAAATTGATGAATACTGTCTTTGGTTACGAGTTCACTCCGATTTAACGAAGCAAGCAGACGGTTGCGAATTAAAGCCTCCTCTTCAAGCAGAATGTGATAAAAGAGCTCCTCCTTCGAATTGAAGAACATATAGAAGGAGCCTTGTGCAATGCCGCAAGCTTTCGTTAAATCCTCAATGCTTGTTTTGCGAAGACCAGCAGCTTCGAAGCAGCGTTTGCCCTCTTCGAACAGCTTTTTGCTAATCCATTGTTTCTCTTGCTCACTGAATTTTTTGGGCATAGGGATTCTCTTTTCTTTTTTATGATTTTATGAATAATTTTATTTTATATTCACAATAAGCGATAAAGGAGATTTCAGTCAAGCATAATAAAAGAGCAGTACCCAAGTAGAGGATACTGCCCTTATTTTGAAATTTTAGAAAGCAGATCATTTGCTGCTGTTATGGCTTGTATGTATCCTTTGACGAATAACCTCGGTATTTGCCGCTGCCGTATTTGCCCTTATCAAACAGATCATCAAGAACACTCGCGATTAAATAGGCTTGGAGAAAGCTTGAGCTATAATTCTGACGTACATATTCCGTTGAGTTAATTTCGATCAGTGTATCTTCCGGTGCATCAGGAGCCTGCTGCAAATCGATGACTTCATCGGAATAGACGAGAAACATCCGCTCTGTACTTGTCTCGCTCTGCTGCTTCGGTTTACGCTGCTCGTTAAAATCCGAAGCGACATCAGGAACGGAACGATTTGCGGCACGATAGACGTAAGAGGTTTGATTACCAGAGCCGTTGACTGATTCTAATGGGTACTGCTCCTTAACTGTATCTGAAATGGTGCATGCGGTGAGAAGCGGGATGATAAAGCTAAGCAGAAGCAGGTATTTCAAAGATTGATGCCACCATTTGTTCATCGTTATCCTCCTAGCCGCCGCGCAGCACGCGAACATCTGCAGGCAGCACGCTTTCTCCTTCATAGAGCATAAAGCGCCCGTTTTGCCATTCGATACGAAGCAGCTTCATATCATCCGATTGATATTGCCAGACAGACTGTTCGCCTCCCTGCATGTATGGCGTTTTGCCGGTCGCCGTAATTAAACCGGAGTATTGCTCCTCCATATGATAAGTACGTTCGTCCAGCTCCAAAATGGTAGGCACCTCGTCAATTGATTCCAAGCGCCCGTCTATAGGTTCATACAGTGCGAATACGGTTCTTTCTCGCTCCTCTATCGTTAAATAACGAATGGTTATGCCATCCTGAAGAGTTAGGACAATCGCGTTGCGTGCACGATTATGAGTTCTGCCTGTGACGTTATAAGTTATTAAGGAAACCTCACAAGCATCGCCAGGTGACAATGTCATTATGCTCTTCTCAGCAATGGGCGACGGAGAAGTAGCAATCAGGTTTTTGATCCGTTTAAACAAGCTCATCGTATATACTCCTTCTGAATAATTAGATAGACCCGATAATTAGTGCACCTGCAACATGCAGAGAGCCTGCGAATAACGCGTAATTGACTTTACCCTCATGAATACCTTGCTCCAGCTTCATACCGCTGATAGCGATGACGATTTTCTCTACGATCCACTCCAGTATGAGCAGCAGCACGAAAGAGATGAGTGAGATGAGTAGAGCTTCCCACATTTCACTTGATTTACTGATGGATTGGGATAATATGTACGCTTGAGCAAATAATTTGAGTACGAAGCGAGTCGTTACCGCGGTATTTCCTTTTTTAATTTCCTGCAAATCATTGTACTTCGTAAAACGCGAGTCTAAAAACATGATGATAATTAACAAAATTGCTCCAGCACCTGTCCAAATCGGAATTCGAATAAGGTCAATCCAAGACATCGTCAGTTCCTCCAATGGTCCAATTTATAAAAAAGACCGCTTCCGTTAAAACCGGTCCTCCGATTCGTAACATAAGCGGCCACACTAGATAATATTTATGAAGTGACTAAGCTATTACTGTTTCTCGTATTGCTTCATCAAGGCGGCAAGCTCATCATCGACCGCTTTATCCTTGCCGAGCTTCTCAAACTCAGCATCAAGTGATTTTCCTTTGGCGCTCAATTCGTTACTGGCTTCAGCTTGCGCTTCCATTTGCAGCATCTTCTCTTCCATACGCTTCATGCCTGAAGCAGCAGAATCCGTACCGAAGCCAGACATTGCTTTATTAATTTCCGTTTGTGCCTTGGCTGCATTATAACGAGCGACGAGTGTCTCACGTTTGTTTTTAAGCTCAGTGAGCTGCTGGCGCATCTCATCCAGCTTGCCGCGCAGATTGTCTGCGAGCAATTTATTCTGATCGAAGCTCGTTTTGTACTCCGTTGATTTTTGTTCGGCTGTTTTCTTCTCTTCCAAGGCACGACGAGCGAGCTCAATGTTTTGCGCTTGTGCTGCCAGATGGGCTTGCTCACTGCGCTTCTCTACCAGCTGTGCTTGCTCTTCATAAAGCTGCTTGAATTTTTTCTCAATGGCAATTTGTGCTGCGACTGCTTTCTCGGCATCGGCTAGATCCTCTTGCATGTCGCGAATATATTGATCGGTCAACTTAACAGGGTCTTCCGCTTTCTCAATTAGAGCATATACATTCGATAAAGTAAGATCACGCAGTCGTTTAAATATGGACAATGAAATCCCTCCTAGAATCGTAGTACGCATAAGTCATAATACGCGAAGAGCAAGCGAGTCGTTGCAAGTAAATGCAGAATCGCTGCCATTCGCGTTTATATTTAAAGAAATGCTACAATAAACCAAAATGATCACCTGTATGAGAAGAAAAGAGGGAGCATAACCATGGAAAATAGCAAAACTGGAACGGAGCGGTTTAAGCGATTTATTTTGAACAATAAATTCGTATTATTTCTGCTTGTTTTGTTGCTTGTTGGACTAAATATTATGGTGCTGACGAAAATTTCATACATTTTCACGCCTTTAACCGTGCTGCTCAAGACCTTGCTGCTGCCGGTCATATTGGCGGGAATAGCTTATTACTTACTTAATCCAGTCGTCGACTTCTTAGAACGAAAGGGAGTCAAACGGATATATTCTATTATTATGCTGTTTCTGGTTGGCGCAGGACTGATTACAATTTTGCTGGTCATCGTCATTCCATTATTAAATGGGCAAGCCGTGAGCTTCGTGAACAGCTTTCCTAAATACGGCGAGCAATTGCGGGTTAAATTTGAGCAGTTTATGGATAGCGCTGGATTTATTCAAGTACAAGAGTGGTTTAATTTAAATCCGGAGAAGCTGACGTCGAATATTACAGAGCAAGCCACGTCCATTTTGAATGGAACGTTAACTAGCGTGGGTTCCTTTGTGGGAGCACTTAAAGAGGTTATTCTTGCGATATTGACGCTCCCGTTTATTTTGTTCTATTTGCTAAAAGACGGGAAAAAGCTGCCGGAAACGATCGTTAGTGTCCTGCCTAACAAGCTTCAGCCGCATACGAAACGAATTATGGCAGAGATGAACGGACAAGTTAGCAGCTATATCCGAGGTCAAATTATAGTAAGCTTCTGTATTGGGYTGCTATTATATATCGGTTACTTAATTATTGGCCTTGAGTACTCACTTGTGCTTGCGCTGGTAGCTGCGTGCACAAGCGTTATTCCGTATCTAGGGCCTGCCATTGCGATTACACCAGCTTTAATTGTCGCTATGGTGACTTCGCCTGTCATGCTCCTGAAGATGGTGGTTATATGGACGATTGTTCAATTAATCGAAGGCAAATTCATCTCGCCGCAAATCATGGGCAAAACGCTGCATATCCATCCGATTACCATTATTTTTGTTATTTTGACAGCGGGTAACTTGTTTGGCCTTGCAGGGATTGTACTTGCGGTACCGGGTTATGCAGTCATCAAGGTCGTTGTAATTCATCTGTTCGAATGGTTTAGAAGCCGCTCGATTCTTTATGAAGCAGATAAGAAAGGCGAAAACGTGCTATAATAACCGATTTCGCTTAAGCAGCTTGAAGTATATAAATACAATACCGAAAGCCAGCAGGTAGGATAAAAAGGTATACCCTATATTCCAGCCGTTGCCGTAGGATACTTTGCCATAGATTAGAGCCATAAACTCAAGCAGTGTAGTGCCCAGTATGAACAAGAACAAGATTAGCACGGTTAATACGGGGCGTGAATTGATCAACCAGATCATAAAGCATGCTAGTAGCGGGTAAAGACCGATATCAAGCGGCAAAGCGGAAACGGACTCGTCATTGGGGATAAGAGGAGTGAAATCCCAAAACTTTAATTGAAAACCAATTGAGTTGATGACTAAAGAGGAGACCGCTCCGATAGGGAAAATAAGAAGCAAGGTTTTGGGGCTTTTTATGCCCAAATATATACCGGCAATCCAAGGAACAAAGAACCCAAATATAGTATTGATAAGCATTATAAGTTCCTTTCTTGAACATTTTTTATTAGAATGTCCTGAATCCAGATCAGCATGCGTGAAAAAGAAAAAAGGAAGGCGCCAAGTGCGCCTTCCTTTTTGTTTTAACCTACCTCTGGTTTGAGCAGTCGAATAGGTGGACCGATCGTCAGCTCAACTTTATTAATGCGATGTTTGCTTACTTCACGAACGGTAAAGGTCAAATTATGAAAGCCAAATTGTTTACCTGGCTTAGCTTCTTCCATTTCACTGTACAGCCAGCCGCCGACCGTATCGACTTCTTCATGCTCAAGCTCGGCTCCTATGAGGTCGCCCAGCTCAGTGAGCGATACCTTGCCATCCAGCATATAAGATGTATCCGACAGCATCTCGATATCTTTGCGTTCATCGGCATCAAATTCATCTCTGATATCGCCGACAATTTCCTCCAAAATATCCTCAATCGTTACAAGGCCGGAAGTGCCGCCATACTCATCTACGACGATCGCAAAATGTACGCGCTCCTGCTGCATCCGTTTTAGCAATGTCTTGACAGGCATCACCTCGGATACGGACATGACAGGCTGTATAAGTGTTTGCAAATCAATTTCTTTGTTTACTTGATATTGAAGAAACAATTGCTTCGTGTTGATCATCCCGACGATATGGTCTTTGCTGTCGCCGGCAACAGGGAAGCGGGTATACTGTTCCTTGCGAATGATATCCATGTTTTCTTGCAGCGTATTGTTCTTATATAAGACGGTCATGTCTGTACGCGGAACCATAATTTCTTTAGCTAAAATTTCATCAAAAGCAAAGATCCGATTTACGTAACCATATTCCGTATTGTTGATTTTACCGCTTTCTAAGCTGTCTGTTAAAATAATTTGAATTTCTTCTTCGGAATGGGCGTTCTCATGCTCCTTCGCTGGCTTTAAGCCAAACAAACGAACCAACGCATTGGCAGATCCATTCAAGACCCAGATGAAGGGGTACATGACTTTGTAGAATAGAATAATCGGTTTCACGACAGTGAAGCTGACAAGCTCTGCCTTCTGGATGGCAATGCTCTTAGGAGCAAGCTCACCAACCACCACATGGATAAATGTGATGAATAGAAAAGCGATTAGAAATGACAAAATGTGACTCAAATTACTGTTTAGATTCCATTGCTCGAATAAAGGGAGAAGCAGTTTTTCAACGGTAGGTTCTCCTAACCAACCAAGTCCGAGCGCTGTAATTGTAATGCCAAGCTGACAGGCAGATAGGTAACCATCCAAATTGCTTACAACACGTTGAACGGCAATTGCGTTTTTCTTGCCTTCAACGACTAACTGGTCGACACGGCTGGAACGAAGCTTAATGATTGCAAATTCAGTAGCTACGAAAAAAGCGGTTAACACAATTAGTAAAGCAACTAAGAGCAGATTAAGTCCTATACCCATAATAAATGTTCACAATCCTTCTTATTCGTATTTAATTGATGTTATTTAATAGTACGAACTTTCTGCCAATTCATCAAACCGCTGAAAGAGGGTTATACGGCTGCAAAAGCTCAATTTTACCGATTTAGAGAAGCCAGTAGAACAATATTAGCCGATACCTAGCGATTACGAGATTATTTGTCTGGTTTAATGAATAGTTCTTATGAACTCGAAATGAATGAAAAAAAGAACGGCAGCAGGCCGTCCATTTTTCGAAATATAAGAAAGAATATGATTTACTGTTACTTACCTTATATTTCGTAGTCTAGGCGATATTAAAACTTATTTGCCTGCTGCTCTGACCACTCACCGATGACAGGCAGCTTATTCAGCTTCCCTTGCAGCGTGAGCAGCATGAGGCCAATCCATGCAATGAAAGCGGCTAGACCGAGCAATATCCCTAGCAGCCAACCAATTATCGGGATAAAGCCTAACAAAATATTAGCGGCGATGAAAGCGACCGATAAGACGATAGACTGTACAGCATGCAATCTAACGAAGCGGCTCTTCTTCTCTAGCACAAGGAATATAATGCCGGTTATAAAACCTGCCAGGTAGCAAAGCAAGCCTGCTACTTTCGGATCAAGTCCCGTTGATGAGCTGTCTGGTTGTAAGGATGGAGGTTGATTCAAGAGATTCACCCTTTCTATTTTACCTATACTTGCAATGATTGTATTCGTCATACATTTTCAGTAGACCTCTTTATTTTATAAAATATTATCCAAAATTGGTATCAAAACTTTGTAAAAGGTTTGTAACCTGTTTCGACAAATTATCGTCTAAACTAAAGAATGCGTATTTATAAAAGAATTGATAAGATAGGAGAAGTCATCATATTATGAATAAAATGAATAAACGTAGATGGTTAATTGCTGCATCAGCCGCAGTAGTGATTCTTGGTGTTGTTGGTTTTTTCAACAGAGGAACATTGGCTATGCTAGGGTTTGATTGGTTTCTGGAAGGTCAGGTAAAGAAGCAGCTCGAGCAATCTTATAAACCTATCGATGGACGGGAACCCGTTCCAGTGAGTACAATTAATAAGAAACAAGATCCATTCTCTATCCTGCTGCTCGGTATTGACCAACGCGGCAAGGAGACTGGGCGGTCGGATACGATGATCTATACAGTCGTTCGTCCAAATGACGGCGAGATGCTCATGGTTTCCATACCACGTGATACGTATGTTGATATCGTCGGTAAAAATAAAGAGGACAAGATTACGCATGCATACGCTTTTGGCGGTGCGGGAATGGCAATGAACACGGTTGAGAAGTTTCTAGACACACCTATTCAATATTACGCTTCAATTAACTTTGAAGGATTCCGTAACGTGATCGACACGCTTGGCGGAATTTCGCTTCCTATCGAAGAGGATATTGTGAATAAAGATGCTGATCATGAGAAATTTGTCATTAAAGCTGGCCAGGATACTTACAACGGTAAGGATACACTGAACTATGTTCGTTATCGTGAGGATGCTGGCGGCGATATCAATCGTACAGAGCGTCATCAGATTTTCTTGAATCTTCTTATGGATAAAGCGAAACAAATGAATCAATGGTCCAAAATTCCTGAGCTTATGGATATTATGGGCGATAATTTCAGTACAGATATGCGTCCGCAGCAGCTAGTCGATTTAGGTCAAATCATGCTCATGGCGAAGGATCGCAAAATCTACAGCCATTCGCTGCTTGGTGACGGACATCGCTTGAAGAGCGGCGGAGCTTGGTATTATTTTGCCGATGAAGAAGATTTGTCGAAGGTACAGACCATGATCAAAAACTGGTTAAATGCAGATACACCTGCTTCCAGTCTAATATTGCCTGATAAGTACAATGAAGATAAGGTCAAAGATGTAGGTGCATTATCAAGCAGCGAAACGACGACTAAGCAGCCTTAATGCTGCTTGCTCCGCTCCGTCTTGCTGCTTTAGGACCAATGGGAATGGAAAGAGCAAACGGATCGGAGTGGTTTAAGAAAAATGAATATCGCGTTTTTTTTGTTGCCGAAGCAAGAGGTTGTGTGTGTTACTCAGGATGTAACGTTAAGACAAACGCTAGAGCGTATGGAGTATCATCGCTATACGGCGGTCCCTATTATTAATGATGATGGCGGTTATGCAGGTACGGTTACGGAAGGCGATTTGTTATGGTATTTTAAAAATCATGCTGACTTATCACTGGAACAAACCAATAAGGTGAAGCTAATCGATGTACCGCTTCGAATGAACAACAAGACGGTACGAATTGATGCCAATATGGATGATCTGATCTCGCTGGCGAAGGTGCAAAACTTTGTACCGGTTGTCGATGATATGAACCGTTTTATTGGCATTGTACGCAGAAGCGAAATCATTGATTACTGCCAAAAAATTATTATGGAGCAGCATAATGTGCTTCAGGATAAATAAGAAACGGCAGCGATTGGGATCGTCTTCAGGTACTATTTTCAAACTAGGCAGGGCAATATAATAAGCAATAAGACGGAATAAGCTTGCTGTTCCGTCTTTTTCTTTTATAGGAAGCGCCTAAGCCGACAGTTCGACTAAAGAGTGAGCCTGCTGGAATGTGAGTGATATGTTTAGCTTTTATGCTATAATGAGTTGTAAAAGTTTCGTAAGAAACCAGATTATATAAGCAAGAGGTGAACGGTTTGAGAACCGGCTTGAAACCAGTGCTGTGGAGCTTTGCGGCACTCCTTTTATTATTGTCCCTTCTAGTACCGCTATTTAATGTAATTACCATGCTGCTGCTTATGGTGCCGTATGTCGTGCTGTATACGATACTGTCGCCAAAGTCTTTTGTGCTGCATCTGCTTCCGGTATGGGCACTGGCATTTATTATCGGCGGGCCAGCTACACTTATTATCGGATTATTTTTCCTCATACCGTCTATTGTGATGGGCCACTTGTATATGAAACAAGCGCCTGCCTCAAAGGTTCTTCGGACGGTCAGCGTCGTCGTTCTTGCTCAGTTGATGCTTGAGTTGATCATATTCGAGGCGTTCTTGAATATTTCGCTCATTAAAGAGCTCAGAACATTTATAAGGTCAACAGTCGATGAACTGATGACAAAGCAGCTGCTTCCTACAGAATGGAATTCGGATCTAACTGAGGTTGTTGCTCGTACGATGGTCAATTCTATTCCTGTAACCTTTATTATTATCGCTTTCGTACTCACTGCTATATCGCAATTTATAGCTCGCAGAGCTGTAAAGTGGAGCGGCGGCCCGGAAGTACCTAGGTTTACGCGTGCCAAAGATTGGCGTTTGCCTCGTATACTCGTTGTGCTTTATTTAATTACTTATGTAATCGAGCTGTTCTCGTCGACGACGAGCGATTCTTTTTTTGCAGTGGCTTTGATGAACTTGGTACCTCTGCTTAGTTATGTTTTTGCGTTTCAGGCTGTCGGATTTTTCTTTTTCCTTGCTCATCAGCGAGGATGGAACAAAGCGGTACCGATTCTTATTGCGATTCCGGTGCTATTGATCCCGCCGCTTAGCTTGATCGGCGTGCTGGATACTGCTTTTCCAATCCGCAAGTCGTTTACGAAACCATAGCACAGGAGCGGATAGGAAATGCCGAAGTTTTTGGTTACACGATGGCACGGAATGCATCAAATGTGGGCCTTTGCATTGATGGTGCTCATGTCAGTGGGACTTGCATGGTTCGAGTGGCTGCTTGGGCTGCTCGGATTACTGCTCACGGCCTTGGTATTGTTTTATACCATAATGGCAGAACGTGCTTTCCGCAAAGATTTGAAATCGTATCTAGGCACGTTGTCCTACCGGGTTAAAAAGGCAGGAAACGATGTCGTCAGCGAACTTCCTTTCGGAATTATTTTATATAACGAAGATCGTATGGTGGAATGGCATAATCCTTATATTGCTAATATGGTGGAGCGGGAAACCGTCATTGGCGTTCCGCTTGCGGAGCTGTTCCCATCATTGCAGCAAGTGAAGGAACGCGAAGGAACGATTGAAGCTACAGTAGGCTCGCAAGTTTACCAGCTGATCTTCAAACAGAAGGAACGCATTCTTTATGTGAAGAACATTACGGATCTGTGGCAGCTTGGCCGCAAATACGATGATGAGAAGCTCGTTATCGGCATTGTAATGATCGATAATCTTGAAGAAGTTACGCAGGGTCTTGACGATCACCAGCGCAGCTCTATGCTCTCAAAGGTGACGACGGAAATTACCGAGTGGGCTCAAAAGTATCATATTTATTTGAAGAGGCTCACGTCGGATCGGTTTCTACTGGTGACGGATCAAAAAACATTAAAGCAGCTTGAGCAGTCTCGTTTTGTCGTGCTGGACGAGGTTAGAGATATTACCGGCGATCACAAAATTCCGGTTACGCTGAGCATCGGTTTTGCGGCAGGGGCTGAGCATATCATCGAGCTCGGTCAATGGGCGCATATGAGTCTTGATATCGCGCTCGGACGAGGCGGCGACCAAGCAGCTGTGAAGGTTGGCAGTCGGCAATCCTTCTATGGCGGCAAGTCGAATGCGGTGGAGAAACGGACACGCGTGCGCGCACGGGTGGTCGCACATGCATTACGTGATCTGATACGCGAGAGCCATAACGTAGTCATTATGGGGCACAAAATGCCCGATATGGATGCAATTGGAGCAGCTATTGGTGTTATGAAAGCGGCGCAGCTGTTCGGCAAGGAAGCTTATATTGTGTTAGAAGGCGTAAATCCAGCCATTCAGAAAATGATGGAGCTCATCCGCGAAGACGAGAAGCTGTCCAAACGCTTTGTCTCACCGGAGCAGGCCTCGGCATTAATTACACCTCAGACGCTCGCTGTCGTTGTTGATACGCACAAGGTATCGATGGTTAAGGAGCCTAAGCTGCTTACACAGACCGACCGCATTGTCGTTGTCGATCATCACCGCCGCAGTGAGGAATTTATCGCGAATGCGATATTAATTTATATGGAGCCTTACGCTTCATCAACATGTGAGCTCGTAACGGAGCTGCTGCAATACATCCATGATCGAGTTGTACTCGATGTACGGGAATCAACAGCTTTACTTGCCGGTATTACGGTAGATACAAAGAGCTTCTCGCTTCGCACAGGTGCGAGAACGTTTGAAGCGGCATCGTTCCTGCGCCGCAATGGGGCAGATTCGATGATGATTCAGCGGATGCTGAAAGAGGATCTTGAAGAATACGTGCGCAAGGCCGAAATTATTAAGCATGCTGAGGTGCTTTATGAGCATGTCGCCATTGCAGTAACCGAAAGCGGTCGTAAATATTCGCAGCTGCTCATCGCACAATCAGCGGATACGCTGCTGAATATGACGGATATACTCGCTTCCTTCGTTATCGGAGAGCGCCAAGATGGACTAATTGGCATTAGTGCGCGTTCACTAGGCCATATGAATGTACAGGTCGTCATGGAGAGAATGGGCGGAGGCGGACATTTGACGAATGCTGCCGCTCAGCTGGAAGGCTCTGTGGTGGAAGTAGCGGAGCGTTTGAAACAAGTGTTAGAAGAAATTGAAAAGGAAGAGGGGTTATTTGAATGAAAGTAATCTTTTTGCAGGATGTTAAAGGACAAGGGAAAAAAGGGCAAGTAAAGGATCTGTCCGAAGGGTATGTACGTAATTTTCTATTGCCGCAAGGGCTTGCGAAGCTGGCATCCGACGGCAACCTGAAGACGCTTGAAGTACAGCATGCTTCTGAACAGAAGCGCAAGGATAAAGAAAAGCAGGACGCGCAAGAACTAGGCAAGAAGCTTGAAGAGATGACCATCGTAATTAAGACAAAAGCAGGCGAGGGCGGCAGACTATTTGGTGCCATTACGAGCAAACAAATTGGCGAAGCCTTAGCGGCGAAAGGAATTAAAGTAGATAAACGCAAAATCGAGCTTGATGATCCAATTCGTACGCTGGGTGTTACACAAGTCGTTGTGAAGCTTCACCCTGAAGTGAAAGCAAAGCTGAACGTGCAGGCGTCTGAAGAATAGAGCAGTCTAAAGTATAAGCCAAGGTTTGTTACAGAACCTTGGCTTATGCTTACGAAGTAGGTTTGCTGCGCAAACCTTGTGTATGTTTACGAAGTAAGTTTTCTTCGAAAACCTTAGCGTATGCTTACGAAGTAGGTTTTCTTCGAAAACCTTTAGGAGGGGCCCATGAGCACTGAATTGATGTTTGATCGTGTTCCACCGCAGAACTTAGAAGCGGAACAAGCTGTTATCGGAGCGATATTGCTGCAATCAGAAGCCTTGATTACAGCGATGGAGCGCGTGCGCAGTGAAGACTTCTACAGCGGTCCTCACAGACAAATATATGAGGCGATGGTTGAAATCGCGGAAAACAACCAGCCGGTTGATCTCGTGACTTTGACTGCGCATTTGCAGGATCAGCATTTGCTTGAAGAAATTGGCGGAGTCAGCTATTTGGCGAAGCTTGCCAACTCGGTGCCAACCGCAGCAAACGTTGACTACTATGCACAAATTGTAGAAGAGAAGTCGATGCTGAGGCGCCTTATTCGCACAGCAACAAACATCGTATCCGATGGATATGCGAATTCGGAGGATGTAGGCGTACTTCTCGGAGATGCAGAGAAACAGATTCTCGAAATATCGAATCGCCGCTCCGGCAGCGGGTTCATCTCCATTAGAGACGTATTGATGGAGGTATTCGAGAAGGTAGAGCAGCTGTACCAGGATAAAGGCGGCACAACAGGCATACCATCCGGATTTACCGATCTGGATCGGATGACGGCCGGTTTCCAGCGAAGCGACTTGATCATCGTTGCTGCCCGTCCTTCTGTAGGTAAAACGGCATTCGCGCTTAACGTTGCACAAAATGTCGGCGTTCGCGCACGCGAGACCGTCGCGATCTTTAGTCTGGAGATGTCAGCGGCACAGCTTGTACAGCGTATGATTTGCGCAGAAGCAAATGTAGACGCCCAGCGGATGCGGACAGGGCATCTTGAAGGCGATGACTGGGAAAAGCTGACGATGGCGATTGGGTCGCTTTCGGAGGCACAAATCTTTATTGATGATACACCGGGCATTACGGTCGCAGAAATTCGCGCCAAATGCCGTCGCTTGAAGAAGGAAAAAGGGTTAGGCATGATCATGATAGACTATTTGCAGCTGATCTCCGGCCGCGGCAAAGCGGGCGAGAATAGGCAGCAAGAGGTATCCGAAATTTCACGTACACTGAAGCAAATTGCGCGTGAGCTTGAAGTTCCCGTTATTGCACTTTCTCAGCTAAGCCGGGGCGTTGAGCAGCGGCAAGACAAACGTCCGATGATGTCCGACCTTCGGGAATCGGGATCTATCGAGCAAGATGCTGATATCGTATCGTTCCTTTACCGGGATGATTATTACGACAAAGAGTCTGAGAAAAAAGATATTATCGAGATCATTATCGCTAAGCAGCGGAATGGACCGGTAGGTACGGTTGAGCTCGTGTTTCTCAAAAAGTACAATAAATTCGTAAGTATCGATCGCGCGCATCAAGATCCGATGCAAGCGTCGTGAATATCCGAACAATTGCATGTGTAGTTATGCAATTGTTCGTTTTTCGTTTGACTTCTCGATGTTGGACTGCTACACTATTAATGCTGTCTTTTGACTTGTGACACGGGCCCTTTTATTAAAGGTTTGCTGGTGTATAAAGCATTGGGACGGTAATTTTCGGTGCTTATAAACACCGGACGGGGGTATAATTATGTCTACGGTTGTTGTAGTTGGTACACAGTGGGGAGACGAAGGTAAAGGCAAAATCACTGATTACTTGGCAGAGGGAGCCGACGTCGTCGCTCGTTACCAAGGAGGAAACAATGCCGGACACACCATCCTTATTGATAACAAAAAATATAAATTGACGATGATTCCATCGGGTATTTTCAATCATGATAAAACTTGCGTCATCGGTAACGGAATGGTTATTAATCCGGAAGCTCTGATTGACGAAATTAACTATATTCACGAAAATGGCTTCTCTACTGATAATTTGAAAATTAGCGATCGCGCTCATGTCATTATGCCTTATCACCTTGTACTTGACGGTCTTGAAGAGGATCGTAAAGGCGATAATAAAATCGGCACAACTCGCAAAGGGATCGGCCCTTGCTACATGGATAAAGCGGCACGCAATGGCATTCGTATTGCTGATTTGATGGATGCTGAGGAATTTGAATCCAGAGTTCGCAGTATTATCATCGAGAAAAACCAATTGATTGAGCAAGTATATGGCGGAGCGCATCTTAATGCGGATTCCATCGTTGCGGACTATCTTGGGTATGCAGAAGTGCTTCGCAAATATGTAACAGATACTTCTGTTATTCTAAACGATGCTATCGATGCTGGTCAGAAGGTTTTGTTCGAAGGCGCTCAAGGCGTTATGCTCGATATTGACCAAGGAACTTATCCGTACGTAACATCATCCAACCCATCAGCTGGCGGAGTTTGTATCGGTTCTGGCGTTGGTCCGTCAAAAATCCAGCAAGTTATTGGTGTTGCAAAAGCATACACAACTCGTGTAGGCGATGGTCCTTTCCCAACAGAGCAAGACAACGAAATCGGTCAAATGATTCGTGACAAAGGCCATGAATACGGTACAGTAACAGGTCGTCCACGCCGCGTTGGCTGGTTCGATACGGTAGTTGTTCGCCATGCACGCCGCGTTAGCGGTATTACAGGTCTTTCTCTGAACTCGCTAGACGTTCTTACAGGCCTTGAAACAGTTAAAATTTGCACAGGCTACAAATTGCGCGGCGAAGTGATTGATACTTACCCAGCAAGCCTCAAAATGGTATCAGAGTGCGAAGCGATTTACGAGGAGCACCCAGGTTGGTCAGAGGATATCTCTGGCGCGAAAACACTTGAGGATCTTCCAGTGAATACACGCAATTACTTGAACCGTGTATCCGAGCTTACAGGTATTCCAATTGCGATCTTCTCCGTTGGCCGTAACCGCGAGCAAACAAATCCGGTTCGTCCGATTTACGAATAAAATGTTTTTTACAAAGGGTGGCCTGCGGGCCATCCTTTTTTTTGTATATAAAAATGATGAATACTCGCTTTAAAACACTCATTTTATAGGAAATTAATAGAGTTTAGAAGAATGGTTGTCCCTAATGTTGACCATAATGGTATATAACAGATTATGGCAATTGCAGCTGCTAAATAACAATTTGTCAGCTGCTGGACGAAGGGATTGGTGCGGCAATGTTGAAAAAAGTAGAATGGCTGGCG
Source organism: Paenibacillus sp. 01L418 (assembly GCF_056400045.1). NCBI lineage: Bacteria > Bacillati > Bacillota > Bacilli > Caryophanales > Paenibacillaceae > Paenibacillus > Paenibacillus sp. 01L418. The sequence goes on along the minus strand of NZ_JBFTSN010000027.1, from coordinate 19,923 downwards.
AAAATTGTAGCAGCAGGATTAATCGTAAGTTTCTTATCCATTTGGACGACGGGATATATTGTAACCAGCTATGTGGAAACGATATTAAAACAATTCAATTTACCGCTTGAAGTGCCGCCGATGGCAATGTCAGGCGTATGGGGCAAACTATGGGGAGCAGATCCGCTAGTAACGACGGATATTGCAGATAAAGAAGAGAAGAAGACTATAGTTGATGGTGAGGATACTCCAGCAACAGATGCAGGTGAAAATGAGCAGGCTGATCCACCGGCAGCCATCGACGCCTTTGGACAAGCAACGGATGCTCCGCTTACCGATATGGGCATTGGCGGGGGCACCGAAGCAGGAAGTGGCGCAAAACCTGAAGATGGCAGTGTTGAAGAGGGAACAGCTGGTGTTGATGATACCGAGACAGCGATGACAACGGATGATTTGACTGAGGTAAAGGATCAAATGAGCGATGAGGATAAGGAAAAATTATTCAGTCTGCTTATGACAAAATTACCGCAAGAATCGTGGCAAACAATCTCTCAATATATCGAAAACGGGCTGACAGAACAAGAGTTGACAGAGATTCAACAAATAATGGCACAGCACCTCGACAAGACCGAATATGGGCAAATGATGGAGATTCTGAAAAAATATTAATATTGTGAATAGGGTGTAAAGGTTGCTCCAATTGTTGGGCATATGTTACAGTATTAGGCGAACGATCCGACAGGATAATTCGTCTTTTTTTATGTCGGAAATCGGAAAAAAAGTTGCATTAGCGCGAAAAGGAGACAATCATGACCGTTTTCAGGGACAAGGGTCGGATTCAGAAAGTATGGAATCAAGCGATTCAGTACTTTCGGCATGACCGATCGCAACAACTGGATGGCAAGACACAGCAACAATCCGCAAGTGATCAGGCAAACAAGCCGTTTTGGCGAAAAAAGCCGGTTCAGTTAGCGGGCGGGGCGCTCGTACTCCTCACAGTAGCCGGATTTAGCGGAATCCAATATGTTCAAGCAAACACAGTCGAATTTTATAACGTATATATGAATGGAACAGCCGTTGGAACCGTAAGTGATCCACAAGAAGTAGAGCAGCTAGTTTTGCTGGAAACCGAAGAAGTTCAGCAAGCTAACCCGGGCATTAACATGGTGCTTGATACAGGAACAATTACCTATGAGCCTGATCATGCATTCAAAGGAACTCCAGAAACTGCTGGTACGCTGGACAAGCTTGAAGGGTTGTTTACCTCTCATGCGGTTGGTGTCGAAGTGAAGGTTGATGGAAAAGTCATCGGCATTGTAAAAGACCAACAGACAGCAGATGAAGTTTTATTGCGCGTGCAAAGCAAGTTTGCACCGAAGCTTGCCGCAGCGAAGAAGGAAGCAAAGGAAGTGAAGTCGCTTTCGTTCAATGCAAAAGATGCAAAGCCGCCAGCGCTTGATTCGAAGGCAGCCTCTAAGCAGCCTGGGCGTGAAGTGACAGAAGTTGAATTCATTGAAGCGGTAATGATGGAATCAATCGATACCGATCCAGAACAGATCATGGAAGCAGAAGCTATTTATAAGATGCTCGTTCAAGGCAGTATTCAACCAACTAAATATACGGTACAAGCAGGCGATTGCGTCGGCTGTATCGCACAGAAATTTGATATTTCCCCAGAGGTTATTTATAAGAATAACGCATGGATTAAAGATGATAAGATAACGATTGGTGATGTTCTTGATCTAACGGTGCTCCAACCGGAGCTCACAGTAAAGACAACCGAGAATTTAGTTGAAGTAGAAACGATTGAACCACCCGTTGAAATTATGAAAAATGCGAGCATGCGTGTAGGCGAGTCGAAGACGATAGCAAATGGTACGGCTGGCTCTAAACGTATGACTTATCKTATCGTGAAGCAAAACGGTTACGTCGTATCCGAAGAGCTTCTCACGAAAGAAGTAATTAAAGAAGCGACTCCAAAAATTGTTGAACGAGGAACGAAGGTTGTTTTGGGAGAAGGATCAGGACGTTTTGCAATGCCTGTCTCCGGATCTAGAATGACTAGTAAGTTCGGGAAACGCTGGGGACGCATGCATAACGGTATTGACCTTACTGGCAACAAGAACATTCTTGCATCCGATACAGGAAAAGTTGAGTTTGTTGGAACGAAGCCAGGTCTAGGCAAAACGGTTATTATCAATCATAAGAACGGCTACAAAACCGTATACGGTCACCTTAGCTCTTACAATACCAAAGTAGGGGATATTGTTGAGAAGGGTGAAAAGATTGCTATCATGGGCAGTACAGGAAACTCTACTGGCGTTCATTTGCATTTTGAAGTACACAAGGACGGCGTTTTGCAAAATCCATTAAAGTACTTATAACATATACCCATAATTTACTAGAGAGAAACACTTTTGCTATAAGCGAAGTGTTTCTTTTTTTTGCGTATATAAATGTTGTGTATGGACATGGAGTATTTAACTTATTCATGCAGTGATGGCGGACTGAGGAAAAACCTTTCAACATGAGGGAAGTTTCATTGTGAAGCAAGGGATAACAGTGTTAAAATAGAAGGTAATAAAAAGGACAAGCGACGGGCGGGTGTAGCGATGCACGGAAAAATATTAGTGGTCGATGACGAACAGCCGATTGCAGATATTATAAAGTTTAATTTGGAGAAGGAAGGGCATCAGGTTATTTGCGCTTTCGATGGCGGTGAGGCGGTACGGCTTGCGTTCGAGGAGCTTCCTGATCTTATTTTGCTGGACCTGATGCTGCCTGTAAAGGACGGTATGGATGTATGCCGCGAGGTTCGCGCCAAGCTGCAAATGCCAATCATAATGCTGACGGCCAAGGATACGGAAATTGATAAGGTGCTTGGGCTTGAGCTGGGCGCTGATGATTATGTGACAAAACCATTTAGCACAAGGGAATTGCTCGCGCGAGTGAAGGCGCATCTGCGCAGGCAGCAAAAGACAGAAGAAGCTGCAAGCGGTGATCATGCTGGCACTGCCGATCATTCCGCCGAGCAGGAGCAGCAGGGCTTTAAGCTGTTCAACCTATTTGTGGATACTGATATGTATGTCGTTTATAAGGACGGCGTACCGCTTGATCTGACTCATCGTGAGTATGAGCTCGTTTATTATATGGCCCGCAACAGCGGCAAGGTGATGACGCGGGAGCATTTGCTTCAAGCAGTATGGGGATTTGAGTATTTCGGAGACGTGCGAACGGTTGATGTTACGATTAGAAGATTGCGCGAGAAGATAGAGGATGATCCAAGTCGCCCTGAGTACATTATGACACGGCGCGGTCTTGGCTATATGATGCGCAACTCCAAGTCCGGAGGCTTCGGCCCAGGATGAAGGGCAAAAGTTTTTTTCGCACAATCCAAGTAAAGCTGGTCATCATCTATTTGCTGCTTATATTGGTGGCTATGCAGTTGATCGGTGTTTATTTTATAAGTACGGTCAAAAACTCCTTAATTGACAGCTTCACGAAAAATTTGAAGGAGCAAGCGGATATCTTATCTAAGTTTGCAGCTCCGAGCTTAGCGGCTAAACCAGATACTGAGGGTGATTCTGCGGAAAGCACGACAGAGGATCTTAGTTTGGTCGTTCGCAATCTGTTCAGCATTAGCGGCGCCGAGGTGCAGGTGCTTGATTCGAACGGGAAGATGGTAGCGACGTCCGTTCAAAGCAACGAGACCTATATTGGCCAGAAGAACAAGTCGCTTGCTGTAAGCCGGGCACTTCAGAACATTACAGACAATGAGCAAGAAATTATAGATGATGATAATACACGCAAAAAGATGATTGCCCAGCCAGTGACGATTAATGACAACAAGGTGGTTGGGGTTGTATATGTCGTTGCGTCGATGAACGAGCTGTATGAGACCGTCAACAGGGTCAATCAGATATTTTTCTCAGGGACACTTATTGCGCTTGGTCTCACTGGTGTGCTTGGCATATTGCTTGCTCATACCATTACGAGCCCGATTCAAGGTCTGACGAGGCAAGCAGAGGCGATTTCACAAGGGAAATTCGATCTGCAGGTGCCCGTGCTTGGCGATGATGAGATTGGCAGCTTGAGCGTTGCCTTCAACGATATGACGATTCGGCTTAAAGAAGCTCTATCGGTAAATGAAGAGGAAAATGAGAAGCTGAATTCCGTTCTCTCCAACATGAGCGATGGCGTTGTTGCAGCGGATGAGAACGGCAAGGTCATCGTATGGAATAGGAGAGCACTAGAATTGCTCGACGTACGCTCCTGTGAAGGACTTGAGTTGTCCGAGCTGTTCGATCTATCCGAGGAACGGCTCGAAGAGCTGCAGCAAGGGCGCGGTCAGACACTGCTTATTGAACGTGATGAGGATGGGCAGGAGATGAACGATAATGATGAGGGGCTGCTTAAAGTAACATTTACGCCTATTCATCGTCGGGATAAGGGCATTACCGGAACGATTGCTGTCTTGCAGGATGTGACAGAACAAGAGAAACTTGAGCAATCGCGGCGTCAGTTTGTCGCGAATGTATCGCATGAGCTGCGTACACCGCTTACTACAATTAAGAGTTATGCAGAAGCACTTAATGACGGTGCACTGGATGAACGGGAGTTATCCGAGCGGTTTGTTGGCGTTATTCGCAATGAAACGGAGCGGATGATTCGGCTCGTCACAGATCTGCTGCATTTGTCGCGGCTCGATTCAAACCAAGCGCCGCTGCGCCGCAGACAGACAAATGTTCATGACATGCTTGATGAAGTGGCAGATCGTTTCTCATTTCAGCTTAGGCAGAAGTCGATTAAAGCCGCAGTGAGCGTTGATCAAGGGCTGGAGTCCGCTTGGCTGGATCGCGATCAGATTGATCAGGTGCTTGATAATTTATTCTCCAATGCAATCAAATATACGCTGGACGGTGGAACGATTGAATTAACGGCGAAGAAGCCGGCCGATTCGGCATCACTTTCAATTAGTGTGAAGGATACTGGCATTGGAATTCCGAAAAAGGATTTGAATCGTATTTTTGACCGCTTCTATCGTGTAGATAAAGCTCGCTCACGCAATATGGGCGGAACAGGCCTTGGGCTTTCGATTGCCCGGGAAATTGTGAAGGCACATAGCGGTACGATTTCACTTGATTCCGAGCTAAATGAAGGAACTACGGTTACATTTACTCTTCCACTTCTACAGGAAGGGGGCGAGCTGGCATGAAAGAAAAAATAAAGACAACAACGCTTATCCTGCTAGTCGTGCTTAGTCTCCTTCAAAGCTATTTGCTTGCATACAGCATGCCTGGTCTTGGCGCTACGGTAAGAAGCGATCAGGATTATGTTAATTCGGAGCCAATAGGAAAACCGACAAGCGTAGAGAGTGTTATTTTTCCAGAAGCGTTAGTTATCCACTTAGGCGGCAATAAGCATACCATCATCTATCCGGGGACACAGTTCTACGAGATGATTCTTAACCAGCGCATTCAGGGTAGAGAATTTAAAGGGTTCCAGCGAAGCCCTTCGGATGTGCTCAACTGGGAAGAAATTCGCAAAAATGATATCGGTATCGAGCTTCGCTTTGATAACGGCATTCCAGTAGAGCTGCTGCAGAAGCTGCTTAAGCTGGAAGGTGATTTGCTGTTCTTGAACGAAACGATTGACCGCATCTGGATCTTCAAGACGTCGGGCACCGAGGAAATTCGAACGTTCTTTTTTAGCGCTGATGGCGAGATGGTTTACGAGTCCGTTCGTGCGGATCTGACAGTACGCGATGTGCAGGACTATGTGGGGTTCGGGCAGTTCCAGCCTAAGTACACCATGACAGCAGACGGCCTTTATATTCCAGTTGCACCGATTCAGTCAACGGAAATCGTATTTCCTTACGAGACGTATTCGCCGGATTTGATGAAACGAAGCTTATTTTTCGATCAAAGCACAACAAGAGCAATTGAAGACCGAGGCGGTTCGCAAATCTATACAGACGGCAAGCGGGGATTGCAGGTAGAACAGAACGGCAAGTGGATCAGCTATACAGATCCAAGCGCTCCGCAAATTACGGAAAACTTGCTTAGCGACAATGTGTATGCCTCAGTAGATTTTGTCAATCAGCATGGCGGATGGGACGGCACACATCGTTTTGTGAATGCTATGCCAGGCAGCGAAGGCAAGGATATTAGATTTAAGCAATATGTCGAGCAGTATCCTGTTATGGATACGAAGCCGTTCCGCTATGGGTACATGAGATTAAGGCTTCAGCAAGGTGTCGTAACCGAATATTCGAGAACACTTATTACGCTTGGAGCGCAGTCGGAATCGAGGAATGTTCGCTGGTTGTCAGGCGGGGAAGAGCTGGAGAAAACGCTCAGTAATTACGATAGACGCAGCGAAGTGACAGCATTGTTCCCAGCGCTGCAAGCAGCTCCGATCGATGAGAACAGACTTCGGTTCATACCGGTATGGGCTGTTCGCTTGAAAGACGGTACGGAAGAAATATTGGTAGAGGCGTATCGAAGCGGATATACGCCGCCTGAGCAGAAGGATGAGGACGCTGTGCAAGGTGAGGCTGATGGCAATTCAGATAAGCCAAATGATACGACAGCAACAGCAGCTAATGCTGCAGGAGCGGTAAGCTTATCAGTGGGTGCGAGCCAGATTCGTTCGCTTAATGGACCATAGAAATAGGATACGAAAGCAGGAGGTGAAAGCGATTGGATTGGGGACGAGCGAAAAACGTGCTTATTATTTCGTTTTTGCTGCTCAATGTATTACTTGGTTATCAGCTATGGCTGGATATCAGGGAACAGTTGAACATTAATGTAAATACGGCGGAGCTGCCGCAGGATAAGTTACTGCTCATGCAGCAGAAGCGTATTTCGTTAGAAGCCAATCTGTCGCTGGAAACACCTGAGCTCAAGGACTTAACTTATTTGCTCCACTCTGACAGCCGCAAAAATGCGGAGCCAGTCATATTGAAAGAACCGGTGGATAGTACGATCATCTATTCCAAAAAAGAATTAATAAAGACACTGGGAGATCGTATTCCTGAGCTTGATCAATATGCTTTTGATTTGCTGAACAGCAGCGTAGGCGAGTCTGTTTTTTATCGAGTAGTAGAAGGACGTCCGATGTTTGATGTGAAGCTGAAGCTTTATATTAAAGATCAGAAGATTACTTCTTTTTTGCAGGATCGCGTAGAGCTGCTCGGATCAGGTGAAGCCAAGCAGGTGCTGCCAGCTGCCAAGGTGGTAGCGAGCTTGATTGAAACTTATTTACCCGATGGTGCGGTCATTACCGATATCCAGCTTGGCTATAAAGGACAAATCTTTGATTCGGAGCGTCAAGTATCGGTGCCCTCATGGCGTGTTATGCTGGAGGACGGTCATCAGTTTTATGTGCATGCCATCAGCGGCGAGGTTGCAACGGATGATGAGCAAGGGGAAGCGGCAGCGAACGGTTTACGTTAACGGGAGCAGGAGAAGGGACAGGAAAAAGCAATTATGGGACTTCGATTTACAGTACTAGGAAGCGGTTCGACTGGCAATGCAACCATCGTGCAGGGAAATGACAAGATGGTCATTGTAGATGCCGGTATGAGCGCGAAGAAACTGGATGAACTCATGCGCGAGCGCGGAGTAATGGGTCATCAATTGGACGGGCTGTTCGTCACACATGAGCATTCCGATCATATTAAGGGATTGGGTGCTTTTGCAAGGAAATATGATTTGCCCATTTATGCCAATGAGGCAACGTGGGCTGCAATGGAGAGGCATGTTGGCACGATTGCTCCAGAGAAGCGAGTGTTTATGGAGACAGGTGAAGAGGTGAACCTCGGTTCAATGGCCATTCAATCGTATCCGATCTCGCATGATGCGGCAGAGCCTGTAGGCTATTGCTTTGTAGAGAATGGCGAGAAGCTGAGCCTAGCTACTGACCTTGGGTATGTAAGTGAAAAGGTCAAACGTCAAATTATTGATTCCGATGTGCTTGTACTTGAGGCCAATCACGATACGGAAATGCTTCGTATGGGGCGTTACCCGTGGAATACGAAGCGCCGGATATTGAGCGACGTTGGCCATTTATCCAATGTGGCTGCAGGCGAAGCGCTGCTAGAGCTCATGACAGATCGAACAAAACGCGTTTATTTGGCTCATTTGAGCCTTGACCATAATTTAATGGATTTGGCAATGCTGACCGTGAATACTATATTAGAGGACCATGGAATATTTTATAAGAAAGAAGAACACCCTCTACGCGCAACCTATCACGACCGACCTACGTCATGGGATGTAGTGAAGCAGAAATAAGGGATTCCAGCTGTGCATCAAGCGCATCCGCTTTAGCACTTAGCTCTTCTCTAGTAAGTATGCCCTTATCTATAAACAATTCTAGCATCGCACTTAAGGTGAGAACGGTACGGTAGTGATCATCCTTTAAATCTGCTAGCTTTGCAGCAAGCTGAACATGTTCCCAAGCGACAGGCGTTTTGGCTTTCATATATCATTTCTCCTTTAGTGGAACGACTTTTGAAGCGCAACAAAAAACTTCTGATAAGCATCGCATGATTCTATTATTATTTTAGTCATTTCTTCCGAAAACATTCCTAGATTCAAAAAAATAGTCTTGATGTCCGAGGCATTGAGAGGGGCGATAGTAATGAGCTTATTCGACGACGATTTTTATTCAACCAAAGTATCCAAGCGTGCTGCTCGCGAGAGTAAGAAAGGAGACTTTGCATTTCGATATAAGAGCGGTGGACGCAAGTGGTCCAACGTTCGTATTGCATTTGTATCTTCTATCACGAGCGCGGTAGCTGCAACGTTGTTGTTCGGTGCTGTGTTTGGCGGCGGAGGCAGTGGTACGACCAGCGGCGGCGGTGCTGCACCGGTAACGGGTGGTATACAAGTGATTGATCCGCTTGAGCGTCCTATACAGGCTTCAGCGAAAGTAAGACCGGCCGTCGTAAGCGTCATTAATCAGCAAATGTTCTCTCTTGGAATTGGAAAAGACAAATCGCAGCCGGAAAAAGAAGAAGGCAAAGGTACACTTCGTGAAGCGGGTGTGGGCTCAGGTGTCATCATTAGCAAGAAGGATGGCAAAGCGATTATTATTACGAATTACCACGTCATTGATCAGGCACAAGCGGTAAAGGTTGTACTGATGAATGGAGAAGCGCGTGAGGCACGTATTGTCGGTAAAGATCAAATTACGGATCTTGCAGTGCTGGAAATTGACGCAAAAGGAATCGAAGTCGTTGCAGAAATTGGCGATTCGTCTGCGCTTCGCCCTGCTGAATATATTATTGCGATCGGCAACCCGCTCGGACTCGGAGAGTCTGTGACAACGGGCAGCGTGAGCAAGACAAGACAAATTGTGCCGGTATCACTTAATCAAGATGGAGTATACGACTGGGAACAAGAGGTTATTCAAATTGATGCATCCATAAACCAAGGAAACAGCGGCGGACCGCTTATCGATTTGAATGGACGTGTAGTTGGCATCAACAGTATGAAAATAGCTGATCTTGGCGTAGAGGGCATTGGCTTTGCTATCCCAATCAATCTGGCTATGCCGATTGTTGAAAGCTTAATTAAGCTGGGCCATGTGCCGCGTCCATATCTTGGCGTATATACGATGGATTTGGAGCAATATTGGGAGCAGCAGGACTTTGAGGATGCGTACAGCAATCCTGGCGAAGGCGGGATTTTGCCGGAGGGCGATGTTCCTCATGACGAAGAAGAGGCTGACCCAGGCGATGATCAGATTCTTGAGGGCGGACAGAAGCTTACGCTGCCAGACGAGGTTTACGACGGTGTAATCGTGCTTGAAGCGGTTGGCCCTGCTAAGGATGCAGGTTTGCTGTTCAATGACGTGATCGTTAAGCTGGATCGTCATCCGATCAGCAGTACGATGGATCTTCGCAAATATTTGTACCAACAGAAGAAAATTGGTGACGAGATTGAGATTAGCTTTTACCGTGATGGGAAGCTGAAGGTTACGAAGTTTAAGCTGGCTGAGAAGACAGATGAGGAATAAGTTCGAGTGCAAAAGCTGGATTAAGCTTGGTTAGTTGAAGCTTATTGAGCTGGAATTTTAGGATTAGCTTGAAGAAGCCGCGGTATGCAAATGGTAGCCCATTTGTATGCTGCGGTTTTTTTGTGCGTGAATGCGGGGAGCATACTGGGAAAGGGATCGTGCGGGGATAATACGGAAATTGTCGTCTTCACATGGAGAGGCGTTTTCTGATATGCTGTGTATAGACAATAAGGACGACCATCAACTAGGGATAGGAAGCGTGCAGACGATGTATTGTGTATGTAAAGAGCATATTGAGAAATCATTGGACCGTTTTGTAGATGAGTATGAGGATGCACCAGACGTAGTAGATCTGAAGGAAACACAATTTGCAGATTGGGATCCACCGCGCAAATGTGATTTTTGTGAAGAGCCAGCTACTTTTTTGGTGGTGTAGAAATGCATATACAGATAGCTGCTGTTGGTAAGCTGAAGGAAAAGTACTTAGTGCTTGGCATAGCGGAATATGCCAAGCGGTTAGGGCCTTACGTGAAGCTTACGCTCACGGAAGTGCCCGATGAGAAGGCGCCGGAGACGATGAGTGCGGCGGAGGAAGCGATTGTGCGCGAGCGAGAGGGCGAGAGGCTTCTAGCGCAGCTGAAGCCTGATGCGCATGTTGTCGCGCTCGCGCTGGATGGCGAGCTCTGGTCAAGCGAGGATCTCGCGGGCCAGCTCGATAAATTAGCCACGTATGGGCGCAGCCACGTGGCTTTTGTTATTGGCGGGAGTACGGGATTGTCTCCCGCTGTGATGAAGCGCGCCCAGCAGAAGCTGAGCTTTGGGCGCATGACCTTGCCGCACCAGCTGATGCGTCTGGTGCTGATTGAGCAGATTTATCGCGGAGTGAAGATAAATCGGGGAGAACCGTATCATAAGTAAACCGAATTATTTTGAACAAAACTCTTATTTGATACTGAATAGCACAATTGAGTTAGGGTGAGACTTAACATAGATATTATTTAAACAGATCAAAAAGCCGATTCTTCCTTCTGGGAGAATCGATTTTTCGTTAGAGGGGCTTGTTGGAATTACGGGAAAAGAACGACAAAAAGGGCAAGCGAAATTGTCCTTGTTTTATCCTATAACATTCAAATTAAATTGAAATAGGGTGGGAGTATGGATAAGGAATATAAATTAGCTAGCCAATTATTAACACTGCTTGATACGGAACAAAGGTGGTTTACCTTAGCCGAAGTTGAGAAGAGTTTAGGAATCTCAGATAAAACCATACGTAAGATGGTTGAAGAGATAAGCAAGCAGCTGCCACCTGATATCACCATTGAGGTGACTAGAGGAAAGGGAGTATTTCTTCGACGTGATGGACGAGGGAAGACGATTAGTGAAGTGGTTTCTTTTATGCTCAGACAAACCACCTTTTATCGGCTGATGAATCTATTGTTTACCACTGACGGACGATTCTCAGTTGAGGAGCTTGCTGGTGAAATGTTTATGAGCACCTCGTCTTTGAAGAAGTTGATTGTAAATTTAAATAATAATGATCTGAAACCGTATAAGCTGCACATTACTTATTCCAGCCCTAAGATCAAAGGGAATGAAATGAATATACGGTATTTTTATTTGAAGCTATATTGTGATGCCTATGACTTTACAGGATGGCCCTTTGAGAATATTAACTTTGCTTATATTAATGAGTTAATCACAAATATAGAGAATGAGAAAAATATAGTTTATTTTATCAATTCCAAAAGGAAATTATCCTTTTTGCTGGCGATTGTAGTCGATAGAGTTACGAGAGGGAAATGTGTAAAAGTCGACGAGGTCAGATATCCCTGGGAAAAAGGGATGTTTTATTTGCCGGTGAAAGCTCTTGCGAAGAGTCTAGAAGAACAGCTTTCTATAGAATTTCCTGAAAGTGAACTATTCTTTATGCAATCAAGAGTGAGACTCAGCCAATACCATTATTACGAAGGATCGGAAATGACACCGATAAAAGAATTCGAATTATACAAGGATAAAGAAGAGTATCAAATGGGTAATCTGCTTTTTACATTACTGGCAAAGGTATATCCGAATATGGATATGGAAGAACGATTTACATTGGAGGTATATGACTTCATTGACAAGCTTTTAATGGATAATGCCATTCCTGAATGGATGATGATTTCAAAAAGCAATTTATCGACATATGTTCAAAAAGAGTGCCAGCAGATATATCAACAATTGCAAGACTGCATGAAAACGTGGAATGAAGCTTATCCCTCTGTCTTGTATAATGATTTCCATTTAACAAAACTAACCTTAATTGTTCGTTCAAGCTTACGTTATAAAAGAAAAAAGGCCTTTTTAGTGATCGGTGAAGAATTTTCAATTCGCCATTACATAGCGGATTTGATTAAAAAGGAAATTGGGGATCAGTTGATCGTTAATACTTCCATTATGAAAGGACTAACCGACGAAATGGTGCAGCAGCATCAAATCGATTTCGTCATTAGTAATTTCCCGGTTGCATTAAAGACAGTACCTGTTGTTACGATTTCTACGATTCCATCTAAAAGAGATCTGGACAATATTCGTAAAGAATTACTTTTATAATTTGACCAATTATTTTCCGTACCCTACGTAAGATTTTGGTCTAGTTTGCGATGATAAAAAACCTTATGCTCAAAGCAGGTTCTAAACGATTAAGGCTGACCTTCCTTAAGGAAATTCGTTTGGAAAATACTAAAGCATCTATTTTCCCGTCGGTAAATGGAAGCGATTTCGGAAAATCTGAGTGCAGTATTCAGATTATTGGAGGAAACCATATGAGCAGGCATTTAGGTGCAAAAAAAGGAGAAATAGCAGAACGTGTTTTGCTTCCAGGAGATCCTTTGCGTGCAAAATTTGTAGCAGAGAATTTTTTAGAGGAAGCCTATTGCTATAACGAAGTAAGAGGTATGTATGGATACACTGGGTTATACAACGGTGTGCCGGTGTCGGTTCAGGGGACAGGGATGGGTAACCCATCAATGAGCATATATGCAACGGAACTGATCATCGATTACGAAGTGAAGAAATTGATTCGCATTGGCACATGTGGCGCGATGCAAGAAGAAGTAAATATCCGTGATATTGTATTAGCCCAAGCCGTGTCTTCAGACAGCAATCTGACGGAGAAAATTTTCCATGGCTGCAACTATGCGCCTACGGCAGATTTCTCATTGTTAATGAAAGCATATCAGCACACACAAGGTAAGCAAGCGAAAGTCTTTGTTGGCAACATTTATAATTCTGATGAATTTTATCGTGAAACGTTGGATCGACTTCACAAATTTATGGACTTTGGCGTATTAGCAGTAGAAATGGAAAGCACCTCGCTCTATACTTTGGCTGCTAAATATGGTGTAAAAGCACTGTCGATTCTGACCGTGGGCAGTCAATTATTAACGCAGGAGCACTTAACTCATCAAGAAAGTGAACAGTCCTTTTATGAAATGGTAGAAATAGCTCTTAATACAATCATTGATGACACTAGTTTATAGGTTTAAGGGTTAGGAAAAGAGAGTGAGAAAGAAATGAGAGTAATTCTGTCCGGATTGCAGTGGATGATTTTTATGATCGCAGGCGCAATTGCTGCACCAATTGCTATCGCAGATTTATATAACTTAACACCCATTGAGACTGCTGGACTCATCCAGAGTACAATTATTACTTTGGGGATAGCGGGCTTTTTACAAGGCCTGATTGGTCATAAACTTCCTATTCATGAAGGTCCGGCAGGGTTATGGTGGAGCATTTTTACCATTTACGCGAGTTTAGTGGGGGTACTATATTCTTCTAACATTGATGCTCTGCAAGCTTTAAGTGGAGGAATGATCATTAGCGGTGTCTTATTCATCCTAATTTCAGCCTTTAAGCTAATGGATAAAATAGCCCGATTATTTACACCAACCATCACTTTTATATATTTACTGTTATTGATCTTTCAATTAAGCGGTTCTTTTATGAAAGGGATGATGGGAATTACATCTAGCCATACGACGTTAGATGTTAAAGTGTTTTTGCTTAGTGTGATTGTGGTTTGCATTACCTTTTGGTTAGGGAGCTGCCGCATCGCGTTACTTCGACAATTTTCGGTGATCATTAGTATATTGTTAGGTTGGCTATTATTTATAGTTTTTGGTAATATACCGGTTTTTTCACAAGCAAAAAACCTAGTTAATTTACCCGAAATGTTGCCATTTGGATGGCCGCGATTTGACGGTGGGACCATCACTACAGCGTTGTTATTAACACTGCTGTTAATAACCAATGCGATTGCATCCATCCGGTTGATGGAAACCGTGATAGAGCAAAAGCAATCCACGGATCATCGCCGTTATTGGCGTGCTGGAATTATTTCCGGGGTTACACATTTTATTGGCGGCTCTTTAGGAGCGATTGGCTCGGTGCCTATTTCGGGAGCAGCGGGATATGTTGAACAGACAGGTATGAGAGAGCGTAGGCCGTTCTTAATAGGGTGCAGCTTAGTGATCGTTTTATCCTTGTTTCCGCCAATTATGAATGTCATATTTATTGTTAGTGGAGTTTCCCTGCTAGTGGGTGTGGGTTTAATGTTTATCCCTTCATCAGCCACAATCCATTTATCTCCGATCGTGATCGCCATTTTAAATAATGGGTTAATATGCGGAAGCCTGTTAGCGATTATTTTGGAACAGGGGTTCATGTGGAGGGAAAAACAGCGGAGTAAAGTAAAACAATAAACAAAAATTTGGAGGGGTAAAGATGCATTATCTCATCTCTGTTGCTGGTCTAATTCTTGTACTAATACTGGCATGGCTTGCAAGTAATGATAAGAAAAAGATTAAATATCGACCAATTATTGTCATGATTGTTGTTCAGATTGTTTTAGGAATACTTCTACTAAAAACGAGTATAGGGGAATTGTTAATTAAGGGCTTTGCCAATAGTTTTGATAAATTACTGGGATATGCAAATGAAGGGATTAACTTTATTTTTGGTGGAATGGCAAATGAAGGGGCACACACGTTTTTCCTCTTTGTATTGATGCCTATCGTATTTATGTCAGCGATTATCGGGATTCTGCAACATTATAAAATACTGCCGTTTATTATAAAGTATATTGGTCTGGTCCTAAGTAAAATAAATGGTATGGGGAAATTGGAATCCTATAATGCGGTTGCGGCTGCCATTGTCGGACAAAATGAAGTGTTTATTTCGGTGAAAAACCAACTCGGATTATTGTCTAAGCAGCGTCTGTACACATTATGTGCATCAGCAATGTCGACGGTATCCATGTCAATCGTTGGTTCTTATATGACGATGCTGGAGCCTAGATATGTTGTAGCTGCATTAATACTAAACCTATTTGGCGGTTTTATTATTGCATCCATCATCAACCCATATGAGGTTAAACCTGAAGAGGATATTGTTGAAGTTCAGGAACAAGAAAAACAAACGTTTTTCGAAATGCTGGGCGAGTATATCATGGATGGCTTTAAGGTAGCCGTCGTGGTTGGGGTTATGTTGGTTGGTTTCGTTGGGTTAATTGCTTTAATTAACGGCGTTTTCGCTGGAATATTCGGTATCTCGTTCCAAGAAGCATTAGGTTATGTCTTTGCACCGGTTGCCTTTGTTATGGGTGTGCCATGGTCTGAGGCTGTTAGTGCAGGCAGTATCATGGCGACCAAATTAGTGGCGAATGAATTTGTGGCTATGCTTGATTTTGTAAAAATTCAAGACGGCTTTAGTGATCGTACGACAGCCATCGTCTCTGTATTTCTAATCTCATTTGCTAACTTTGGGTCCATTGGTACAATCGTGGGTGCCGTAAAAGGTTTGAATGAAAAACAAGGGAATGTGGTTGCTCGATTTGGATTAAAGTTGTTATATGGCGCGACACTTGTAAGCGTTTTATCAGCCATCGTTATCGGAATCATATTTTAGTTGAGTACAGCTAAAATAGAAGGAGCATTAACATGAAACAAACACCTCGGTTTAAGCGGATTTTCGTCATCGTTATGGATTCTGTAGGCATCGGTGAAGCTCCGGATGCTGAAAAGTTTGGGGATACAGGATCACATACATTACGGCATATTGCAGAAAAAATGAATGGGCTGCATGTTCCTGTTTTATCTAAGTTAGGGTTAAGCCATATTGACCAAATACCCGGAGTGCCCAAAGTAGAGCAGCCTTTAGCTTATTTCACCAAAATGCAGGAGGCGTCGAATGGGAAGGATACGATGACTGGACACTGGGAGATTATGGGCATTAAAATCGATGTTCCTTTCAAAGTGTTTCCTGAAGGATTTCCAAATGAATTAATTAACGAATTAGAGCAAAAAACGGGTCGAAAGGTTATTGGGAATAAGCCAGCTAGCGGTACAGCTATTCTCGATGAACTAGGGCAAGAGCATATGAACACTGGTGCACTCATTGTCTATACTTCAGCAGATTCAGTGATTCAGATTGCCGCTCATGAAGAAGTTGTTCCTTTGGAAGAGCTTTATCAAATCTGTGAGATAGCCAGAGAGATTACGCTACGTGAGGAATACATGTTAGGCAGAGTGATCGACAGGCCATTCCTCGGAGAGTCTGGAAAATTCAAGAGAACATCGAACCGTCATGATTATGCCTTGAAGCCTTATGGAAGAACCGTGATGAATGAGCTCAAGGATGCTGGGTTCGATGTATTAGCGATTGGCAAAATCTCAGATATATATGATGGTGAAGGTGTCACCAAGTCTTTACGCACAGTATCAAACATGGATGGCATGGATAAACTCATGGAGACCATTCATACTGATTTTACAGGACTTAGTTTTCTGAATCTTGTTGACTTTGATGCACTTTATGGACATCGTAGAGACCCGATCGGGTATGGGAAAGCGCTAGAACAATTTGATGATCGATTAAATGAAGTTCTTGCCGAGCTGAGCGAAGATGATCTTCTCATGATTACAGCAGACCATGGCAATGATCCTGTTCATGTGGGTACAGATCATACCCGTGAATATGTTCCTTTACTCATCTACAGCAAGAGTTTCACTGAGCAAAGTGAGCTACCCGTAAGTAAGACATTTTCGGATATTGGGGCAACGGTTGCAGATAACTTTGATGTGAAAATGCCGCAGTTTGGACAGAGCCTCTTACAGAAGCTTAAATAAACTTGATTGAATAGCCAATGTACTGGCTGGTTGAGAAAACGAGGGTCATTAATGTTTGTGAACCTAGAGAAAGTAACGTCATAATGAAAGAAGCCTGCCAAAATGGCAGGCTTTTGGCTTTTTAAGCGATTATATTTATAAGGAATAGCCCATCACTCTTAACAGTAACGTTAATGATAAAATTTGAATGAGTAATAAGTTCGAGATTTGGAGTTATAAGTGGCGATGAACTCCTAATATTTTCGCCTTACTTGTGATATGCTGAACCGTACCATAAGTAGGGGTAAGTATCTGTTGTACAGCACTACGTTTCAAGGGGGCAGTCAATGAACAAAACAGATCGTTTATTAGCCATCGTGCTGGAGCTGCAAGGTAGACAAGTGGTACGTGCCGAAGATTTGGCGGCCCTATTTGAAATTAGCGTGCGGACGATCTATCGTGATATTCAGGCGCTCAGCGAAGCGGGCGTGCCGATTATAGGCACTACAGGCACAGGGTATTCCTTAATGGAGGGATATTTTCTACCGCCGATCAGTTTCACGATAGGGGAAGCCGTGACCTTGCTTATAGGAACGGACTTTATCGAGCAACGATTTGATGATGATTATCGTGACAGAGCTAAAGCCGCTAAGAGGAAAATCGAGGCCATTCTATCAGACGGTGTACGCAATGAGACCTCCCGTATACGCAGGGCGCTGCGATTGCTCGCTCCAGGCAAACAGGCAGCTCCGTCAAATGAAAAGGAAAACCTCGATAAGATTCGCCGAGCGATATTAGATGGGCGAAAGATCAGATTTCATTATTCGAAAGGAACTACGGATTCCACGGGGAATCGCCATAGCGATCGTACTGTCGCTCCCTATGGCCTCGTACTCGTTGAAGGGTTATGGATGCTCGTGGCGCATTGCGACTTACGCCAAGACATTCGCCATTTCCGTTTATCCCGAATAACCGAACTTGTCGATCTGGAAGATCGATTCGAACCGCCTGCCCATTTTAACTTAAGGGAGTATCACCCTACAGATGATCGACATCTGCGAGTGCACCTCCGATTTAATCATAATGTCGTAGATAAAGTGAAGGAATCGAATAATCGATTTATTGAGGGTATGGAAGAGAATCAAGATGGATTGGATGTAGTATTACGCGTTCGTCATCTGGACGATTTGATGCAATGGGTTCTGAGCTGGGGAGGGAACGTGAGGGTAGTAGAGCCTGAATCATTCCGAAATCGGATTTACGAGGAAGCCGAAAAAATGCTTAAACGCTACTGACATTACGTTGTCAGTAGCGTTTTTGTATATTAGGTGTATGAGAATAGCGCAGTGTTTTGGAGATAGGGTGACCTTTCTCATAATCTTTTTATAGAGGTGGAATTTATTCATGAGTAATATCAAATGGGAAGTGGATCCGGACCACAGCTCCGTCGAATTTTCGGTGACGCATTTAATGATTAATAAAATTAAAGGAGTATTTGAGCGTTTCCAAGCGATTATAAGTTTTGATCCCAACGAGTTAACAACCATGGGTATCCAGGCTTCCATAGAAGCAAATAGCATTACAACTCGTCAAGCACAACGAGATGAACATTTGAGGAGCGACGATTTTCTTCATGCTGACAAGTATCCAACTATTGCGTTTCAAAGCACCAACTGCGTCTATGCTGGCGAAAGGCAGTATGAACTTACGGGCAATCTAACTCTGCATGGAGTAACCAAACCTGTCACTTTTCATACCGTTTTTGAAGGACTAAACAAAGACCCTCGCGGCCGGGAACGTGTAGGCTTTCATTCAACAGCCAGTATTGATCGTAATGAATTTGGTTTGAAATTCAACTCGCCTCTTGAAACGGGTGGAATTATTGTCGGAAATGAAGTGATAATCGAACTTTATATTGAGGCAATTAAAGTAAATTAGGGATCCAAAAGATCATCCTTTTATCGGGATGGTCTTTGTTCAAAAGCTGGCCGTTACAGACAAAGCGGAGAACCATGCCATATGTGACGGCGAAAAACTTTGTTGTGGAAAGTTGGAGAGTATTGTAGGAAACTTTATTTCCAAAATTCAGGTGAAAAGTAGGTAGACTCAGGACATGCGATCACTATAATGGAAATAAGATACATATATAGAACCAATCTATAAGATATAAACAAGAATCAGACTGAGTAAGAAAGCAATTAGAGGAGGCGATCTCGTGGGAAGATCATTTGCGAATTTGCATATTAAGTCGAAAAACCTTGAAAAGACTGTCGATGCATTAAGAGAGCTAAGTGAAGGGCATGCCACAGTATTAGGCGAGCCAAATAATGAGGCTCAAGAGATCAAAGTCGTCATGTACATAAGCAAAAGCAACGCAAACTGGATCAGCGTACTGCACGATTATTTTGTATGGGGTACGGTGAAGGAGGTTGGAAAAACGTTGTCCCGGCTTATCGAAGAGCCAGTGATGACCGCCGGATATATGAATGAGGAATTATTTGAGTTGTCGTTTTTCGAGAATGGAGATATTAGGGCCGAAAAAATCTTTTGTGAACAGTGGATGAGGGATGAATATGAACAACTCAAAGAAGAGCGTATTAATGATGACTACCTGCGGATAGCGTTGGATATCTGTAATGAGGATTTTGACGACTTCATTAGCATTACGAGTCCAGTACAAGCCGTAGATAAGCTGTCAGAACTCGTAAAAATGTCTTTATGGAGTGATTCGGAGTGGATACCGCACGAAGAATCTCTCAGAAAACAATTTGGG
>NZ_JBFTSN010000026.1:0-51408 GCF_056400045.1 Paenibacillus sp. 01L418 | reverse complement strand
CCAGCGTGTTATAGAAGCAGTTTTTATAAAACTTAACGATTTCAGGCCACTTTTCCAGAGATGAAATCAATGCGTCACTCTTTTTCATATCGGTAATAGACAGATTCATTCGCAAACATTCCTCCTAATGGTGATCCTTCTACAAGTTGGATAAAGCTTCGTGATAAGCGCTTACAAATAGTATATTATAAACAATATGTCAACATGTCAATATACCAACTAGTAATTTCCTTAATTTTTTTTACAAAATTTGAATACAAATGGGCTGGAATCGCATTGGAACGCACAAAAAAAAGAGGGAGCAGCATCGGCGGTGCAGCTCCCTCTTACCGTATTATTTTAATATGACTGTGGTGTAAGCCGGAATGGTCAGTTTCCCATTATCCAACTTTGCCCCATCATTGCTTGAGCGAATGATCCCCTCGTATGATCCAAAAGTTTTGGATGGCTGAAGATCAGCCATCTGATCCTCGCCCGATAGATTGTGCACAACGAGCACTCTCTCGCTAGCAATGACGCGAACATATACACTTAGCTTCTGATTGGCAGGCTCCAGCTTAAACTCGGCTATTCCGCCATTGCGCAAAGCGGGCTCCTCGTTCCGCCACTTTATGAGCTCGCGATAATGGTTTAACAGCGAATTCTTATCTGCTGTCTGTGCCTCAACAGATACCGTCTCGGCATTCCCATTGAATCGCGATTTCTCCCAAGTGGTTTGGCCTTCTCCTCCACTTGCTGCGCTATACCAAGGCATTGGCTCACGAATGTATTCATCCGGCTTAGCCCCTTTCATGCCCAGCTCCTCACCATAATAAAGGTACGGGGTGCCTGGCAAAGTAAGCAGCATTGCAGCAGCCATCTTGGCATGATTAATATTGCCGTTTAAAACCGTCATGACACGATTCTGGTCATGATTGCTTAGGAACGGCGCATCAACAAATGTACCACCAGATGATTTCTCGTAAACGCCGTATGCACGTCCTAGAGAATAAGCTAAGTCTGCATCCTTCTCCGTATCGGCCGCACTCAGCAGCCGACCAGCTAGATCAAAGTGGAATGCGGAGTTCAGCGCTTGGTCAAAGTAAGGCGCAATAACCGTTAGTGAATCCCAAACCTCTCCGATCAGATAAGCATCTGGCTTCACTTTGTTCATGCCAGCTCGGAACTCTTGCCACCAAGCTTTATTTTTCGCTTGAATCTCAGGCGTGCTGGCCGTAGACGCGAAGTCGCCGTAAATATGCTTTGCCGCATCAAGGCGGAAGCCGTCCAGCCCCTGCTCCAGCCAGTATTGTCCGATCTTAATCAATTCCTCGCGAACCTTCGGCTCGTCAAAGTTCAGATCGGGCATGCCTTCCCAGAAGACACCTAAATACTTGAGACTGCCATAGCTATGCCATGGATCACCACCAACTGCCCCATCTGCTCTAACCTTCTCACCTTGTTTAGCAAATGTGTACCAGCTGCGGTAAGGACTGTTCTCATCCTTTAATGCTTCTTTGAACCAAGGATGTTCCTTGCTCGAATGATTAACGACAAGATCCATAATAACTTTAATATCGCGCTTATGCGCTTCATCCAACAGCTTCTGCAAACCATCCAGCGTGCCGTATTCCGGATTTACCGCATAATAATCGGTTGTATCATAGCCATGGTAGCTTGGCGAAGCGTTAATCGGCATTAGCCAAATACCGCTAACCCCAAGCTCCTTTAAGTAATCAAGCTTAGCGGTTACACCATTCAAATCGCCGATTCCATCTCCGTTCGTATCATAGAAGGAACGGACAAATATTTCATAGTATACGCCGCCAGGCTGCTCATCTACTGTGTAAGCAGCAGTGGAAGCTTCCCCGCTTGCACCTTCTTCATCCGCTTCTGCAGAAGCTGTGCTACTTGGTTTATTATTGTTCGCCGCCTCCTCTGAAGAGCAAGCAGCGAGCATAATAAAGATTAGCGAGCATAACAGGACTATCGCATAACGCAAACGGCTGCGGTTCATTCTCTTATCCTTTCGAAGCGCCAGACATCAGCCCTTGTACAAGGAAGCGCTGCAAGAAGATGAATAGGAGAGTAATCGGGATCGCAATCAACACCGCACCCGCGGCAAACAACGTGAAGTTGCTGTTCTGATAATTGCTTACAAGATCCCACATTCCTACAGCAAGTGTCCAGTTGTCTTTGCTTCGAAGTACCAATCTTGCAAAGATAAAGTCTACCCATGAACCAGCAAATGTAGTCAGCGCTACATAGGTTAACATCGGACGCGACAGCGGAAGCATGATTTTTACGAACACCTGCAGATGAGTTGCTCCGTCGATCCGAGCCGCTTCATCCAAGCTCCGAGGAATCGTATCGTAAAAGCCTTTAACGACAAAGCCACCGAGCACTGCACCAGCAGAATATACGATAATGAGCGCCGCATGTGTATCGAGCAGGTTAAGCTGCAATAAGAAGATAAAGATAGCGATCATACTCATGAAGCCAGGGAACATGCCCAGTACAAGCATAATCGTCAGTGTCATCTTACGGCCGCGGAAGCGGAAGCGCGACAACGCGTACATGCTGAGCGTGACCAGAATCGTAGAGAAGATCATCGTCAACGTCGCAATTTTGAGCGTATTCACGTACCAAACACCGTATTGGAAGCTTGGATTCGTAAATAACTCCTTATAATGAACAATTGTGAATGTATCAGGAATAAGACTGTCGCTAAACAGAGCCGTGCCCGGGCGAAGCGAGGATAGCAGCACCCAAAGAGCAGGATAGATAGCGCACACAGCTATAAATATTAGAACGACATAGCTAAGTGTCAGGCGCACAATATTGGCGGTTTTCCGGCCCATTTTCATTGAATCATATCCTCCTCTTTAAATGACCGTGAGCGGCGATAGTTATAAATAGAGAACGACGCTACGATCAAGAAAATGATGATACCGATCGCGGATGCCATATTGAACTGACTGTTGTTCAGCGTTAGCTTATACAACCAGGTTACAAGCAAGTCCGTGCTGCCGGCGTACTGGTAATCACCTTTAACCGGGTCACCGTTCGTGAGCAAGAAAATAACGTTAAAGTTATTCATGTTGCCAGCGAACTGTGTAATCAGAATCGGTGCCGTCGAGAACAAAATAAATGGCATCGTAATAATACGGAATTTCTGTATGCCTGTTGCGCCGTCAACATCGGCAGCTTCGTACAGGTCTTTCGGAATTGCAGTCAATACGCCTAGAATAAGTACCATTGAAACCGGGATACCAATCCACATATTAACGATAATAACCGTTACCTTTGCCCAAAATGGATCTGTCAGCCAAGGCAGCTTGCCCATACCAAAAAACTTTAAGTATTGATTGATCGGACCAAATTGTCCATTAAACAAATTTCTCATGACGAGCAAGGAGATCAATTGCGGAATGGCATAAGGAATAATGAACAATGTCCGCCATAGCTTTTTAAAACGAATGCCTTTTTGCTCAATTAGCAGCGCAACTAACAAACCGCCGAAATACGTCGTTACCGTTGCAATAACAGCCCATACAATCGTCCAAGTAAATACGCCAACGAATGTATGGCTCCACGTTTTCAAAGTCAATAGATTAGCAAACGTTTGGAAGCCTACCCAGTCAACCAGCTTAGCTGGCGGAATATGATCAGGCGATGCGTAGTTGGTGAAAGCAAGCATAATCATGAAGATAATCGGCATGATCGTTAGAAACAATACACCGAGCGCCGGAAGCGTAAGCAGTAAGTGCGGAAAATTACGATCCGTTACATAAGCCCACGTCTTCCGAAAGCTTGCTGGCGCCACTCCTGCGTCTCTTTGCTTGCCGTTCAGATAAGCATCGCGGATATTCATAACATAGATAAAGACAAATAGCAGGAATAAAATTAACGTTATTAATCCACTGATTAGAAGAAAGATCGAATGGTCTCCCTCTACACGAACACTGATTTTACCTATTTTCTCAAGCCCTTGCGTTTTCTCTCCGAGCGTGACAACTCCCCAAATCGCTCTTCCTAGGTTTGGAATAAAATACATGAGCGCCGCTGCTTCAACAGCAAGCATAATTAAGCCTTTTATAAATTGGCGGTTATACAATTGGCCAAGACCCATTACGAGTAACGACAATATAGCCGCGGTGCTGCGATGACGATTCATCCCGCCTGGCTCCCTTCCTTTCATATAAAAAAACTTGTTGCAACTTGCTAGTATGGAAAGTATCGCTTATAAAACATCGGTTCACCCGCCGAAGGAATTCGGCGGGTGAAACCGTTGATATGATGTTATTTCGATGCCGCTGCGCCGTTGTTAGCGTCTTTAATTTGTTGCACGGCATTGTCTAAAGCTGCTTTTGCATCTTTGCCGGAGTTCCATACGTCAGAGAATGCTGCTCCGATAGGAGTCCATACATTGCCCATCTCAGGGATGGAAGGCATTGGCGTCGATTGGTTGAATTGCTCCAAGAAACCTTTTACCACTTCATTGCCTTGTACAGTAGGATCTGCTGCTGCTTCTGTGTTCGCAGGAATAGCGCCTGTCAGTTCAAAGTTTTTCAACTGAGCTTCTTTTGTAGATGCATAGTAAGAGAATAGACGTGCTGCATTCGGGTATTTCGAGAATGAGTTAACATACCAAGCTTTAATGCCTGAGAAGGAAGAAGCCGGTTGGCCGTTGATGCTAGGCAATGGAGCTACGCCGAAATCGATGCCAGCGTTTCTGTAATCGCCGATAGTCCAAGGTCCGTTAATATCCATTGCAAGTGTACCGCCGATGAACAAACCTTTTTTAATATCGTAGTTGATATCGCCAGAGTTAAGCGGCAAAATGCTGTCTTTCAATGAACCGTAGTATTTCAAACCAGCGATTGCGCCTTCTGTGTTAAGGCCGATATCGTCTTTGTTTTGACCGTTATCGCCGTATACATAACCGCCAGTTGAGATGAACGGATAGCTGAAGTAGAAGTTTCCTACATCCCACATAAGACCGTATTTGTTGTTTTTCGTATCGTTGAACGTTTTCGAGAATGCTACTACCTCATCAAACGTTTTTGGAGCTTCTTTGATTAGTGCTTTGTTATAAAACAATGCGTATGTTTCTACCGAGCGCGGGTATCCATAAAGCACGCCGTCATAAGATACTGCATTTACTGCAATTTCCGAGTTTGCGCTTCTTGATTGCTCTTCATAGTAGTCATTTGGCAAAACCAATCCAGCTGTTACTGCTTTACCAAGGTTATCATGAGGGAAAAGAACAACGTCAGCGCCAAGACCTGCAGGGCCGTCTGTAACCAGCTTGTTTACTTGATCGCCTGCGCCGATTTCCTCGAATTTAATTTCAATGCCGTATTTTGCAGTGAATTCCTTCGCGATGGCTTCAACGAAAGGACGTTCCTCTTTACTTTCCCATATAAGCAGTGATGCGCCTTCTTCAGGAACGATTTCTTCTGATGCAGTACCTTCGTTAGCAGGTGTATTATTCGTTGGAGCATTTGTTGCATTTCCAGTTTTCTCTGTGTTTTCTGCCTTATTTGTTCCACCACAAGCGGAAACGATAAACAAGGCTGTGATTAATGACATTACAAACCACTTTTTCATGCTAGGTGATCCCCCTCCATAATGTGTTTCATGCCTTTTTTTTGAATTCGCGGCGTTCCAACAATTCCTCAAGCTCTTTTCTAATAGGCTGCATTCGCACAAACGTTTTATTCATCGTTCTGAAAAGCTTACTTCCATCATAAATTGGTAAGCTCAACAATGCGCAAACGTTTGTACAAATCATACTAGAAAATAATTTGTGAGCGGTTTTTATGCCGTTTCACAGCTGAAAACATGGTGGAATTGTTTTGAAAGCGTTCTATTCGTGGATTCATCATACAACAAGGTGCACGGTTTGTTAAAACGTTTGCACAGTTCAATATTCCGCTTAAATACGGAGTTATCTTCAATTTTCTTCGATATTCTCCTTCTCATTCAGTTTTTCAATATTTGTGAAACGCTTACTTTAGATATATATTTACTTTTAGGCAACAGTTGCATTAGGATGAAGCATATAAAGCAAGCACGTTTGCGCGGGTGGGGGTTCAACTTAATATGGTAACCATTAAAGATATTGCAAAAGCTGCAGGGGTATCTCCTTCCACTGTATCAAGAGTCGTCTCTAATCATCCTAGAATTAGCAAGGCAACCTCTCAGAAGGTCAAACGGTATATGGAAGAAATGGGCTACCATCCTAACGTGATGGCGAAGAGTCTGGTATCAAAAACAACACAAACCTTAGCCATAATGCTGCCTCGACCAGCTGAAGAGCTGTTTCAGGACTTTTTCTTCGGTGAATTGCTTCGCGGAATATTGACGCAATCAACAAGAGCGGGATACGATATGCTGCTTACCGCAGCGACGTCGCCAAGCGACGAGACGGAAACCGTATCACGTCTTGTATTCGGTAGACGAGTTGACGGCGTTATCTTGTTATCCTCTCGGGTAAATGACCCTTTAATCGACCTATTGGACAAACATAAGTTTCCTACTGTATTAATAGGCCGCACAGAAAATCGGCCTAATATATTATCAGTCGATAATAACAATGAGCAAGCAGCTTATGATGCGACGCAGCATCTCATTGTCCAAGGCCATGAAAGAATCGGTTTTGTTAGCGGTCCGCCATCGTTAACCGTTGCACATGACCGGATGGAAGGCTACCGCAGAGCCATGTCCGAAGCCGGTTTGCCTGTTCGATCCGAATGGATCGTTGAAGGCGAGTTTCTTCAGCAAAGCGGCTATCGTGCCATGTCATTTATGATGAGCCTGCCCGAAAGACCTAGCGGCCTTGTTGTCATCGATGATGTGGTCGGATTCGGCGTATTGCGCGGCCTGACAGAGCTTGGGTACAAGGTGCCTGATGATCTTAGCATCGTAAGTTTCAATAACATTGCATTGTCCGAACTTGCAACACCGCCGATCAGCTCAATAGATATCGGAACCTATCAGCTCGGCTACACCGCATCACAAATGTTGATTCGTCTTATCCAAGAAGAAAGCATACACCAGAACAGAATGATTATTCCCCATAGGCTGATCGTTCGCGAATCATCGATTCAAACCGTATCCAAGAGGAGTTGACAGCATGTCAAATAAAAAACCATTTTTAGTGGATGCCATTATCGGCAATTCCAAGTTTCTCGCATCGCTTGGCCGCACAGGCAAAATGTATCGCCTGTGGTGGCCGAACATTGATTTGCCGCAGCATGTAGACGCTATCCGCACAGGAATTCAGTGGGCGCAATCCCCTGTTTCCTGGTTTGATGAAGAAACGAACGGCTTCACTCATGAGACGGCATATGTTGCAAAAACAAACATTTTGCAAGTGAATGCTCGTACTGACCAACAGCCCGTTCAAGTGGGCAGCTTGCATTTTGCTGTTCCCGGCCAAGATATTATCGTTCGTGAATACACGTTCACAAACGTCAGCGATCAAGCTGCTTCCTTCTCGTTTATCGTTCACTCTTCTTTTCTCGTAAGCGAGAATAATCTATATAACACAACTATGTTTAATGCCGCTGAAGACTCCTTGGTTCATTTCCGCCATAAGTATTATTTTGCGCTTTCAAGTGCAAACGTATGCACAGGTTATCAATCAGGAATCAACTGGGATAACGTTCAGCATGGTGAGTTGAACGGCAATAACATTGATATGAAACCAGATGGTGCCTTGAACTGGCGTATCAATGAGCTTGCAGCAGGCGCATCCGTAACGATTCCCGTCTATATAACAGCCGGCCATGATGAAGAAAGCGTACTGCAACAAATGCGTACTGCAAAAAGCAAAACAAGCGCAGAATGGGTTCAAGAAACGACAACCTACTGGCATGAATTTTTGGCTGCCGCTGCCCCTTGTCCGATTGGCGACAACGAAATCTCAGATCTATATGACCGATCCCTGCTTATGTTCAAGCTCATGTCCGATGAGCAAACGGGCAGCATTATCGCTGCTCCAGAATTTGATGAAAATTTCACGCGCTGCGGGGGTTATTCCTACTGCTGGGGCCGAGATGCCGCATTCATTACGACTGCGCTTGATAAAGCAGGTCTTGGCGCTCTGTCCGACAGCTTCTATGCATGGACGCTTTCTGCGCAATCACCAGATGGTTCATGGCAGCAGCGGCATTATCATGATGGCAGCTTAGCGCCGTCATGGGGTTTGCAAATTGATGAAGGCTCGTCGATTCTTTGGGGAATGTGGCAGCATTATTTGGAGAAAAAGGACTCTGATTTCGCTAAGCAGGTATGGCCTGCTGTAGAGAAAGGCGCATCCTTCTTGATGAGCTTCCTCGATGCAGAGAGCGGCTTGCCGAAGCCTAGCATCGACCTGTGGGAAGAGCGTGAAGCGTCGCATACGTACTCCTCAGCCGCTGTATACGGCGGGTTGACGGCAGCAGCGAGCTTTGCCGAGCTAGCAGGCAAACCTGAGCTTGCAGCTGAATGGACTGCTGCTGCGGAGCGGATATCAGCAGCGATCAAAGAGCTATGCTGGAACGAGGAAGGCGGCCGATTCTACCGCGGAGTTGACCTAACAGTAAACGCAGGCAAATACGAGCAAGCCTTGGCAGCTGGCTCAACTGGTTATGTGACTGAAAGCAATAAAGGCTACAAGAAGCATGTTCTCGATCATGATGCTGTAATTGATATCAGCCTGCTTGGCATCGCTGTACCGTTTGGAGCGGTAGCGGCAGATGATGACTCCATGCGCCGCACTGCTGATGCTGTTGAAGCTGCATTGACTGTACCGGGCGTCGGCGGCATTAAGCGCTATGAGGACGATATCTATATTGGCGGTAACCCATGGATTCTCACTACACTATGGCTTGCTCACTATCGCATTCAAACCGGCAGCATTGATGAAGCGAAGCAATTGCTGAAGTGGGCGATGGACCATCGTACGGAGACCGGCCTCCTGCCAGAGCAAGTAGACAAAAACACCGGCGAAACCGCTTGGGTTGTCCCGCTTACTTGGTCGCATGCCATGTTTATATTGACGATTTTCATGCTTGCGGAAGCGGAAGCAAAGTAAAGTAAAACCTGCTCTATCCGATTTTAAAAAATCACAAATAAATGAAACCCCGACGGTTGCTTGAACCGTCGGGGTTTTTTATGCTTGAATTCCGCGCTGCTGATTTACATCAAGACCAATTGTAGACGGCAGTATCAGACGTGCCTGTCGAACTCGCAGGTGAAGTAAACGAGCGGTTCGTTCCACTCTCCCAGATGACATTGCCGAGACTGTCCTTCTTAATGAACTTGAATTCAAAGGTCGTCCCTTTCGGCACACTTACCGGCAGAAACCATACTGGATAGTTCGGATTCATCATCGCTTCCGTCGATTTAGCTGCATCCCAGCTGCCAAGCTCAGGAATGCTGCCGACGATATGAATATTTTGTCCAACTGTCGTTGTGGCATTGACCTTAAAGATGACCTGCACCTGATCACCCGACAGTACCTCGTAAGTAAAGCTATTGCTGACATTTGTTCCTTTCGTAACCGTAATGCTGCGTGAACCGGCAGCTACAGCTGGAACGACAGCTTCGATAAACGTATCATTGTTAGATACGATTGTTGCAGCAACCGTACCGAATTTCACGGTAGCCGTGCCGCCTAAGCCCGTTCCGTAAATATAAACGGTATTGCCTGGGCGTCCTGAGGTAGAAACAACATCTCCGATTCTTGGAACCGTAGTGCCAAGCGATGGATTGTACGCCAAAATGTTAACCTCGCCGCCTGAAAGCGTGAAGCTGGAAATTTTATTTTGACCTGATACGCTCGTAACCGTATTCGACGCGCCCATTAGCAGCCCGGACAATCCATCTGTGTAAGTTCCTACAGGCAACGTTGTATTAATTGCAGGAACCGTATACGAAATATCTGGCTGTCTATTTACAGCGACAATCACTTGCTTGTCGTAGAACTGACGCTGGTAAACGAGAACATTGTCTGTGCTGTACAGAATGGAAGTTGTACCATAAGCGATCGCTTCGTTGGACTGACGCAAGGCCGATAGATTCTTGATCACTTTGAAAGCCGTTGTCGTCTCATCGAAAGCAGCCGCCTTCTGCATAAATGAACGGCCAGCAATATCGCTGCTGTCCGCGGAGGACATATACTGCTCCGTACCATAATAAATATTTGGTGTTCCACGTGATGTCATAAGCGTTGCAAGCGCAGCATGATAAGGCTTATTGTTCGATTGAATATAGCGGAACCGCGTAACGTCGTGGTTGTCCAGGAATGTTACCGCTTGATTCTCATAGGAATAATCGGCGCTCGTTTGTGTCAGCATATTACCGAAAGTAGACATCGTCTCGGTGAAGTTGCCGAAAGCATTTGTTGCAGAACGATAAAATTCAAAATCAAGATTATTCACGCCCGTACGGTCAGGGAAGGTACGGAATTCATCATATTTCGGGTCAGGTCTGCTAATAAAAAATTCACCAAAATGAGTGAGCGGTCCGCCTGCAGCGGAGTCAATGGCGTCTTTCAAACCTTTCGTGAATGCAGGATTCATATGCAGCGTTGCATCATGGCGGAAGCCATCAACGCCCTTCGATTTCCAGAATGTCGCTGCCTTCTCCAAATGCGCAACTACATTGGCATTCTCTTGCGAGAAATCCGCAAGCGAGCCGAGTTCCTTATGACGGAAGCCATAACGAGAATTGTCGCCTGCGCGATCGCCTAATCCGTGAAACCAGCCGTTTACATCATTATTCGGGTCGGCGATTAGGTTTTCTATTTTGCCATCGTTGTTGTAATCGTAAGGGTTGCCAGCAGCATTAAAGGCATAATTGCCGCTTGCGTCTTTATCCGGCTCATAGAGCTTGCCGTCTTCTGGAGAATTGCCGTTAGTCGGGTTTTGCCAGCGGCTCGTATGATTCGTTACAAAATCAATGACCAGCTTCATTCCTTGATTATGGAGAGCATCACGAAGATTCTCAAAGTCCTTCATGAGCCCAAAATGCTGATTCGTCGCAAAATAATTGCGAACATGATAGCCATGGAAGCTCGTCCATTTATTCATGCTGCCGCCAGGCTGGTAATCCTCAATTACTGTATCTCTATTCTCGTAGGGTGCGGATATCCAAACAGCTGTTACACCCATATTTTTCAAATAAGGAATTTTGTCGATAATCCCTTGCCAATCTCCGCCTTGATAAAGCTTTAAATCATTGCCATCCCCTTTACCATCGCCATTCGCATCATCAAATAAAGCAGCGGAGGAGCCAGCAGGGATATTATTGCTTGTGTTGCCATCATAAAATCGATCCGTAATAATTTGATACACCGTATCCTTTGGCGTAACTGGACTAAGCGCGGACGATGCGGTTAATGCCTCTGCTTCTCTTGGATTAACACTAATTGCCGGCAATACAAGTGCTGCTGCTAATACGAACAAAGCTAACCTTTTCCCTATAACCTTCATCCATTCAACACTCCCCACTATTTTGAAATGCAGATTTATTGCCTAGTTCAAAAAATACCCTCCGTTTAGACGCATGATTTCACCTAGGCTCCTAGAAGTTTGGCATCACCCCCTTCATAGATTGCTGCTTATCACGCTGCTTCTGTTCATTTCTTTACTGCTGTGCTTTGCCTAATGGTCAGCTCGACTCCAATTACGACCTTGCGATCGACAGCAGCATCCTTATCCATTTGTGCAGTCAGCAATTTCACAGCCGTCTGTCCTTTGAGCACAATATCCTGATGAACGGTCGTTAAGCCGGGCACCATATAATGGCTGTTCTGATTATCGTCAAAACCCATTACGGATACATCACGCGGCACAACGATACCGAGATCATGCAAGCCTTTAATTAATCCAATAGCGAGAACATCCGATAAAGCGAATACAGCCGTTAGCTCCTGTCCTCTTGAAGCGATTTGAGATGCCGTGCGATAACCGCTAATGGAGGAGGTAGGAACCTCGAAAACATGGTCGCTTTGGTAGGCCATCCCTGCTTCTTCCAGCGCTCTCTTATAGCCGAGCCACCGTCTATGATTAACGCCTTCTTCCAGCAGTGTCCCGGTCAATAATGCGATGTTCTGGTGTCCAAGTGATAGCAGATGTTTTGTTCCGATATAACCCCCAAGCTCATCATCCAACCCAACTTGGTACAGCTCATTGTTTTTTAAATAGCTATCCATAAACACACAAGGCACATTCAACTCTAAAATTCGCTCGTATATCGGTGAACCCTCAAATACGCCAATAATGATCAAACCATCCAAATGGCGCTCACGAACGAATGAAAAGGTTTCATCCGGCTCTACCCCAACAAGAAGGACATGCAGCTTCTCATTCCGTGCCCCTTCTTCAATGCCCGTAACAAGCTGCCAATAAAACGGATTGTCATGCAGTCTGCCTTTCTCCAAGAAAGGGACAATGACCGCTATTAGCGATGATTTCTTATCCTTTAAATTGCGAGCGGACATGCTTGGCGTGAAATTCATCTCAGCGATAGCTGCTTGAACCGACTGAACCGTGTTAGGCGCTACTCTGCCTGTTCCATTCAGTACGTTGGATACCGTAGCWATCGATACTTTTGCGCGTTTAGCAACATCTTTAATCGTTATTCGTTCCTGACTCATGACGAACCACCTTTACAATAATTAAACGTTTCATCTACGTTAAACACTTATGAACAAAGAGTTTAAATTAGGAGATATATGAAATTAATAAATAATTGATTAAACGTTTCATTTAATAATTCATACTATATTTTATCCTGTATATTTCTGTCAATCATTATTTTGTAAGCGCTCTACTTTGTCCCGTCAGATGGCCTCTTCTACTCCGTAATAAAAAGAAAAATGAGCTTCAATGCCAATAAGATGTTTCAACTCTAACAAAATGGTGTATACATATTGACAGACATCTTCTAGTTTGTAATAATTATAAACAAGGAGTTAGTCTAATTTAATTCAGAATTTGCAATCAACCTTTCCATTTTTGTATTCACTGACTGCAAATAGCGCAAACTACCATCAGAAA
The DNA here is from genome assembly GCF_056400045.1 of Paenibacillus sp. 01L418. Classification (NCBI taxonomy): domain Bacteria; kingdom Bacillati; phylum Bacillota; class Bacilli; order Caryophanales; family Paenibacillaceae; genus Paenibacillus; species Paenibacillus sp. 01L418. The sequence continues at coordinate 38,374 of NZ_JBFTSN010000026.1, read as the reverse complement.
GGATGATCATTATGACAACACCTACAACTGTACAACAACATTTGAATCGCCAAATCGCCAACTGGAGCGTACTTTACATCAAGCTGCACAATTATCACTGGTACGTAAAGGGCTCCCAGTTTTTCACTTTGCATGCAAAATTCCAAGAGCTTTATGAAGAAGCTGCGCTTCATGTCGATGAAATCGCTGAACGTTTGCTTGCCGTGAAGGGTACGCCTATCGCAACCATGAAAGATTATTTGAAAACTTCAAGCATTGAAGAAGCATCCAATAAAGAAGATGCGACGCAAATGGTTGAGCAATTGATTAAAGATTTTACAACCGTAATCGGTGAACTGAAAGACGGCATGGAGGCCGCACAAAAGGCTGACGATGAAACAACAGCCGACATGCTCCTTGCTATTCATACGACACTTGAGAAACATGTATGGATGCTTACCGCTTTTAATGGAAAATAATTGTTGCTCGTCCTGTGCAAAAAGGAGCTTCGGCAGTAAACTCACTGTCGAAGCTCCTTTATTTGCTTAGTGTTCTAGCCTGATACATCCATTTTAATCGCTGCTCATTTTGAGAACATCAACCGCTTTCAGCTTGAGTGCTGCCCTTGCTGGCGTAATATTAATAAGCAGAGAGGCCAGCAGCAAGCCAGCTATAATGGGAAAAACAATATCGAATGGATACTCATATAGGAGAGCCGACTTATCGCCTTTCAAATCCTCTTTCACACTCTCGACAAACATATGAACCCCGCTAAGGCCTATCGCTAGGCCTGACAACAAACCCATCAAGCTTATAACAAAACCTTCGATAAACAGCATCCAAAATATGGACTTGCCGGGAACGCCGATGCAGCGCATCATTCCGATCTGTTTGCTCCGCTCGCGCACAGCTCTAAACAAAATAATCGCAAGACCTAGCAAACCAATAAGAGCGGATATAACCGTAAAACCTATGAATCCATAGCCAATTTGTTTATTAATCAATTGCTCCGCTGTATTTTGTACATAAGGTACATGAAAGGCCAGTACGCCTTCAAGTGCAAATCTTTCCTCCAGCTCCTTGGCCAGCTTAATGTCTTTATAATCAAATTGGAATAAAACGAAACCAAGATCGGTTTGGTTGGGCCATTTGTGACCAAGCGGACGCAGCTCATCTACAACTTTTTTGTTCATCAAGGTTGTGCCATAGAAATCTATTAACCCGGAAGCTGCGTCGTTATTTAAAAAACCAGCGATAATGAAATCTCGTTTCTGTGCCGGAACCCATGCTTCTTCTCTCGATCGGAGCTTGCTCTTATATACAGGAAGCGTAATCTTATCGCCTGCCTTGAGATTTAATAATGGCTTAGGAAACTTCTCTTTATAATAGTCAGGCAGGATTACATATGCAGGGTCATTCAGTACAGCCTGCCATGCTTCAGCATCGCTTGAGAACGCTGGCGATCGCGCATTTAATGCAAAGTTGTTATTAAGCAGGAGCTCCTTCGTAACGGGTATGATAGCTTGAGCTATGCCGTTCTCCTGCATACTAAGCATATAAGGCTCCACGACAACTTTCCCCTTCATATGCTCCTGTATCAACGGGTCAGCAGCGGCAACCGCTTCAATTTTATCCTTCTCCAGCTCAGATTGGTATACCGCATAACCACCAAAACCTAAGACAGTTTGATTTATGCGATCAACATTCCCGCTAGCCTGTATAAGCTGCGTAATGCCAACCAAAAATGTAATCAACATCATAACAAGTGCAAATAAAAGCGCTGCTGTGTACGTTCGTCCTTTATGTTGATTCGGGTATTTAACAGCAAGGAGCATGGATATCGGCGGAACACCAATAAGCCGCAGCAGCTTTTGCAGCGGGACAGTCATTTTCCCCACTACATTAAGCGCGATAAATAACACTGTAAACACGGATGCTATCCAAGTAAGCACAATGGTAAGCATGTTGTCATTCGTTAATTCAGGCGGATCGATAAATGCAAATATAAAATGAACGCAAGTAGCGGATAAACCCGCAGCGATTACCCAGCGGTTTCGCGTTCGTTTCCACCCTTTCGCTCGCAAGGTCCCGCTGTCCGCTGAAGGCCCTCGCAGCGCTTCAACAATATTGAATCTGCTTGCTTTACGAGCTGTTAATCCAGAAATGAAAAGAAGGAACAACAAGGTTGCTGCGAATACAGCTGCTGCTGTTAGGATTGAAACATGAGCTGTAATCGGCACAACGAGACCAGCCATTTGAGATAGGTCCGTTGCATAGAAGCTATAAAAAAATTGAATCAATCCATAACCGCCAGACAACCCAATCAGCGTACCAAGCAGCGCACTAGCTGCTGACAGCAAGAGCGCCTCAACCATAAACATCGCAGATATATTGTCTCGCGAGAATCCGATCGCTCGTAGAATACCATACATCTCCCGCCTGGAATCGCCAATCATGACCAGCACCTGCCGCATAAACAGCATGCTCGATATAACGGCTACAATACTGATCATGCCAATAATGATCGAATAGTTCATATCATCGACTTCATTTTTATATTTGCTTTTCAAATTTTCTACATTGTAGGTGTGGCCTGAAACAAAAAACATGCCGCCCAAGTTTACAGATGGATCAGAGTTTCCCGCCAGTATAGCCTCATAGCCATCTCCAGCTTGGCCAGACATTTGACGCACAGCTTGCTCCGTACCGATTATTGTACCGGCAAATGCACCATATTCTTGGTAGCCAGTGAGTCCTCGCTGCTCTACTACCGCACGAATGCGAAATAACTCTTCTTTGCCTGAGACAGTAACCTTAAGCGCGTCACCGACGTCAACATGCAGAAGCTTGGCTATGTCACGGTTAATAATAAGCTCATCGTCAGCCAAGCCATTTGTCCATAAGTTTTCATAGGCAGGATCAAATCTAACAGCTTCCTTCATAGAGAAGCCCATAAACAGCATATTTTTCAGAATGGATTGCTCACCCGTATTTGCAGCCTCAGCAAAAACAGCCGCTTCCGCCTTTACATAGGGAAGAATTGTATAGTCGCTTTTTCGTGAGAAGTCTACTAAAAATGCAGCCTCTTCCGCGGAGAAACCGTCAGAATTAAGCTTCTCCGGCGTTAGCTTCCAGTTGATCKGGCCTAGATGCCTCTCAATCCAAGCTGCCCCGCTTCGCTCGACCGATTCATAGTTTACAGCACTAATGGCGATCAGCATAGCCCCGATGGCTCCAGCCATTATCGTGATCAACGTCTGCTTCCATTGTTTTCTCAGATGACTCAGCGCCATTCGCCATACAAGACTAGACGTTAGCATGACTAAACGCCCCCATCATGGATAACACGTCCGTTTTGCAATCGAATGGTGCGTGATGTTCGGTTAGCTACTTGTTGATCATGCGTCACAATAACGATCGTTGTGTTGTAATGGCGATTGAGCATCTCCAGCATCCCAATGATTTGATCCGCCGTTTCCGTATCAAGCGCGCCTGTAGGCTCATCTGCCCAAATGATATCGGGTCTCCCCACAATAGCTCTAGCGATAGCAACTCGTTGATTCTGACCGCCCGATAGTTGATTAGGATATTGATTAGCTTTATCAGACAGCCCAACCTCTTTGAGCGCTTCAAGCGCTCTCTCTTTGGCCTTATTGGCATCACTGCCTGCGGCAATAAGCGGCAGCGCCGTATTCTCCCAAGCATTCAGCACCGGTATGAGATGATAGGATTGAAACACGAACCCCATCTTCGCAAGCCGCAGCTTAGCGATCTTTTCGTCTTCCCATGAATGGATGGGCGCGTCTCCAATCCATACTTCACCTTTATCGCTGGACTCGATGCCTGCCATAATATGCAGCAGCGTTGATTTGCCGCAACCGGAGGCACCCGTAATGGATACCATTTCTCCTTTATTAATTGTAAAAGATACGTCCCTCAGCGCTCTGACCGCTGCTTCTCCCTTGCCATACGTCTTACATAATTCCTTTATCTTTATCATCTCTTCAATCCTCACCCCTTGTTCCATTGAATGCTATCACTTTATCAAATCGATATGCATTCTTAATGGAGCAAATATGCAGAACTTGTGCAGATGGCTAGTCTTTTATGATGGGGAGGCTTAACGTAAACGCAGCTCCTTTGCCATAGCTGCTCGACACATCAAGCGTTCCGCTGTGGGCATGCGCGAATTGCTTCGCTATAGCGAGCCCAAGGCCCAGCCCTGAGCCGCGTTTGCTTGCTCTAGCTTGCCCAGCTCCTCTGTAAAAGCGGTCAAAAACAAAAGCAAGCTCCTCCTCTTCAATTCCCAAACCATCATCGATGATCGTCAATTCCGCATATCCAGCTTTTAAGCTGAGCTCGATTCGCAGCTCATAGCGTGCATGCTGCAGCGCATTCCCAATCAAATTAATAATAATTTGCCTGATCCTTGCTTCATCCGCATAAATACGAATATCATGCTCCATATGTACCGTTGCCTGTATTGTATGTTCATCCGATTGAACGACAAGCGTCTCAGCAACCGCCGCTGCTAGCGCGGTAAGTGAAAACCAGCTTTTGCTTAAGGACAAATGGCCAGATTCCGCTAGCGACAGCTCCTGTAAATCTCGAACTAACTTAGTGAGACGCAGCGTCTCATCATGAAGCGATACAGTACGCGCTAATGGCAGCGGCAGTCCCTCCTGAATGGCATGGTCCAGCTGCGTCCGCATAACTGCAATCGGCGTTCGAAGCTCATGAGCAATGTCAGCTACCATCGTTCGCCTAACCGTTTCTAAGCGTTCTACGCGCTGCACAAGCCCATCTATTTGATCGAGCGCATCCGTGAGCTGCTTGTCCCCGTCTATACGATGATTTGCTGATAAAGAGGCTCGCTCCCAAATTAACGCCGCTATTCGCCGCTCCGTTTGTTTTGAAACATTGTGCGAGCGTTGAATAACCCATAATCCAATGATGTATATCAACATAGCGAGCAACAGCGGCGGCAATACCATTCTCATACTTATAAGTTTCTGAGCTGTAGTCGATACCTGCGTATACCCGACAATCGAGCCATTTGAGAGTACGGCTATTTTCCGCGCGTCTTTATCCGTATTTTGCTTAATGACAAGCGTGGCTGTCTCGGTTACAGCATCTTTGTCATAAACGATAATGGACAGCGACTTGTGTCCGGAAATCATGTAACGATCATGCTGAAGCCGATCCTCAAGACCGATCCAGCTTCCCGTCGACTCATAAAAAAGCTTGGCGTATCCATTCCAAAACAGCTGCGTCTTCTTAAGCTCAGTCCGATCGATGCTGTTCATCATCCATGAGGTACAAATAAATGCAACAACGACAGCAATCATACATATGTAAATTAATCTAAGCTTCTCACGCTGCATGCTTGTACTGCTATAGCTCTTCACAGTACTTCCTCCGTAAAACGATAGCCAACTCCATACACGGTTTGAATGAGCTCACGCTTCTCATCGCCGCCTTCCAGCTTACGCCTCAAATTGCGAATATGTGAATCGAGCGTTCGCTCATAACCGAGAAAACCGTCGCCAAGCGCCTCATCCATCAAATGTGTTCGTGTAAACACTCTGCCTGGATTTGCCGCGAGCTTCCACAGCAGCAAAAATTCAGTACGGGTCAAGTCAAGTTTGTGCTCATTGAGCACAGCTGTGAAGCGCTGCTGATCGAGCATGAGCGGTCCTCTATAAATAATCGATTCATCAGGCGCAGGAAGGGATGGCTCGCCATGCTTGCTTGCTCTGCGCATAACCGCTTTAATTCTCGCACTTAGTTCACGAAGCCCAAACGGCTTCGTCAAATAATCGTCCGCGCCAAGCTCCAGTGCCAGCACCTTATCGAATTCATCACCCTTGGCTGTTACCATAATGAAGGGCAGCTTCCACTCTTTTTCATTACGCTTGCAAATGTCTATTCCGCTCGCTCCACCGGGCAGCATCCAATCTACTAGCAGCAAATCCGGATTCATCTGCTTAATGAGCGGCTCCGCTTCGGTCAATGAGGAAGCGCCATAAACCTCCACCGATTCTTTCCGCAAATAATCAGCGCATTCCTGAAGCAGCTGCTGCTCATCCTCAATCCAAACGACTTTCATCTTACACTCACACTCCCCTAAATAAATTGTTGCATAAAAAAACAGTTCTTCCAAGTAGGGAAGAACTGTCTTTTCATACAAATCTATGGATGTTCGCTAAACAAACTCGCTGCCGCGAAATGATAATCAATTGATCTTATACAAACTTTACGCTGCAGCTGCCTACAGCTGTACCTGCCCATAATGCTTGCAGCTGGTCACCATCATGCAAAGCAGCCACCCCTGCTGGCGTTCCTGTGAATAGAAGATCGCCGGCGCCAAGCCCGTAATGCTCTCCTACGAATTGAATCAGCTCCGATACGCTGAATAACATATCGCTGACTTTGCCGCGCTGCGCCTCTTCGCCATTTCGCAAGAGCACAAACTCGTTTTCAGCAAGAGCCGCTGCACCTGGATAAGGAAGCCATTCACCAAGCGGAGCTGAGTTTTTAAACCCTTTGGCCGCAAGCCATGGCTGTCCCTTAGCCTTCAGCTTGGACTGAACGTCACGAAGTGTTAAGTCCAAACCAAGCGCCATGCCGTCAATGCATTGTTCTGGATCGATGCCCGGCTCATACCCACGGCCAATCCGCAGTACGATTTCAAGCTCAAAGTGCACCTCGCCTACATTACCGGGAAGATCAACGGTGTTGCCTGCCATTGGAACAATGGCATGCGACGGCTTTGTAAACACGAGCGGCTTATCAGGCACCTCATTGCCAAGCTCCAAAGCGTGAAGTTTATAATTTCGACCGATACAATAAATATTACGAATCTCATTGCTGCTCATGAACAATGCCGCCTTTCTATTTCAACTAAGTTAAATCGGTTTCGTTTACTTCTGGGCAGCAATTTGCTCAGCCAATTCATTCAGTTCTGCCCAGCGGTCCATTAGCTTCTCCAGCTTTTCTTCCAGCTGCTGCTGCTCTGCTGCCAGCTCTAGGAGACGAGCAGAATCGCTGCTTGCAGCTTCCATGCGTGAGGCGATTTCACTGATCTCGGTTTCCGCAGCCTCAATCCAGCCATCAATTTGCTCAAAGTCCTTTTGATCCTTATAGGACATTTTGAGTGTACGTCCCTTAACCGCGGGTTTCGCAGCCGCTTCTGTACTTTTCAACTCTGCGCTCGAAGCCGCTTTTGCAACGGCTGTGTCGGCTGCAACCGCTGATGGCGTAGTTCCAGAGCCGTATTTCTCAACAAACGCTTGGTAATCCGAATAGTTGCCGGTGTGATGTGCAATCACGCCATTGCCCTCGAACGCGATAATCTTGTCTACTGTCCGATCAAGGAAATAACGATCATGAGAGACAACGAACACCACGCCCGGGAAATCGTCAAGATAATCCTCCAGCACTGTAAGTGTGGAAATATCCAAGTCATTCGTCGGCTCATCGAGCAGCAGCACATTCGGCGCATTCATTAACACGCGCAATAGCTGCAAGCGGCGCTTCTCGCCGCCGGACAGCTTCGAAATCGGTGTCCACTGCATCGTAGGGGAGAATAGGAAACGCTCCAGCATTTGTCCCGCCGATATGGTCGAGCCATCAGCCGTCTTTACTTGCTCAGCGCCCTCGCGGATATATTCGATCACCCGCAAAGATTGATCCATCTCTTCATGCTCTTGCGAGAACCAGCCCAGCTTGACTGTTGTACCAAGGTCCACGGTTCCTTCGTCTGGCGTTAATTGCCCTGTAATCAGCTTCATTAGCGTTGATTTCCCGCTTCCGTTGCGGCCGACGATGCCTACTCGGTCCTCTGGAACAGCAATATAGCTAAAATCGCGAATAAGCGTCCGATCACCAAAGCTTTTTTTCACATTTTCCATTTCAAGGATTTTCCGGCCAAGTCTAGTCGAAGCTACCGATACGTCCATCTTCCCGCCCGCTTGCTTCGGTGCATCTGCCTTAAGCGCCTCAAAGCGATCGATACGCGCCTTTTGCTTCGTCGATCTTGCTTTAGCTCCTCGTCTGATCCAAGCGAGTTCATTGCGCAGCAAATTTTGACGCTTCGATTCTGTCGAAGCTTCCCGCTCCTCGCGGTCCAGCTTCAGCTCAAGGAAACGACTGTAGTTTGCTTGATAGAAATGGGCTTGGCCTTTATCGAGCTCGATGACGCGGTTACTGACACGATCAAGGAAATACCGATCATGCGTAATCATGAGCAATGCGCCTCTGCGTTTTTGCAGCATGCCTTCGAGCCAAGCCACGGAATCATTATCGATATGGTTCGTAGGCTCATCCAGAATGAGCACATCGGAAGGAAGCAATAAAGCAGCAGCCATAGCGACACGCTTGCGCTGGCCGCCGGACAGCGTCTCTACCTTCGCTTCAAAATCATTAATGCCAAGCTTTGACAGCGCCATCATCGCATCGCTCTCCAGCTGCCATGCATCAAATTCATCCATAAGCTGATTTGCCTTAATCAGCTTATCTTGCAGCGCTACATCGCTTGGATTAAGCTCAATCGCTTCCATTGCCGCAGCATAAGCCTGCACAGCTCTTAGCTGAGGAGAATCTCCGCCAAGCACATGCTCCAGCGTCGTTTCGTTCGGAGCAAATACCGGATCCTGCGCCAGCATTCTAACCGTTACCCGGTTGCCGATCGACACTGTGCCTGAGTCAGCTTGTTCTAGGCCCGCAATCACCTTAAGAAAGGTGGACTTTCCCGTGCCGTTCACACCAATGATGCCGACTTTGTCGCCATCCTCTACGCCAAATGTTACATTTTCGAACAATAGCTTCTCGCCATAGCTCTTCGTTATATGTTCTACAGACAATAAATGCATGAGACAAACCTACTTTTTTGGAATAGTATTGCTGCGATTGCAGCCCCTCGTATCATACCATAAAAAGCCCATATCATAACATGAACCTCTGTACAGCAAAAAGAATCAGCACCTTGTCCCATGAGACAAGAGCTGATCCTTTCTTATTTCGCTGTTTATTAACGCTTTCCGATCATGTTCTCGGGACGAACAAATTCATCGAATTGCTCTGAAGTAAGCAAGCCGCTCGCGATAGCCGACTCCTTCAATGTTAGTCCTTTTTTGTGAGCGTTTTTGGCAATGGCAGCCGCATTCTCGTAGCCGATATGCGGATTAAGCGCTGTGACCAGCATAAGCGACTGATCTAGATTACGTTTGATTACCGCTTCGTTTGGCTCGATGCCAACCGCGCAGTTGTCGTTGAATGAAACCATGCCATCAGCAAGAAGGGCTACTGATTGCAGGAAGTTATAGATGATAACTGGTTTGAATACGTTTAGCTCGAAGTTTCCTTGGCTTGCTGCCATCGAAATAGCCGTATCATTGCCAATCACTTGGCATACTGCCATCGTCAAAGCTTCGCTTTGCGTTGGATTAACTTTACCTGGCATAATCGAGCTGCCCGGCTCGTTCTCTGGAATCGAAATTTCACCGATGCCGCAGCGTGGACCGCTTGCCAGCCATCTTACATCGTTTGCAATTTTCATCAAATCAGCCGCCAGCGCTTTTACGGCACCATGCGTGTATACGATTTGGTCGTGGCTTGTAAGGGAGTGGAATTTGTTCTCTGCCGTTACAAATGTTTTGCCCGTAAGTGCCGTTACTTCTTGCGCCACTGCGACTGCAAAGTCAGGGTGAGCGTTAAGGCCCGTACCAACTGCCGTACCGCCAAGCGCTAGATCGCGCATCGTTTCTACGCTTTGAACTAACATAGCGCGCGTTCTGTCCAGCATAGAGTACCAGCCGCTGATTTCTTGACCAAGCGTAATTGGTGTAGCATCTTGAAGATGAGTACGCCCGATTTTTACAATATCGTTAAACTTCTCCGCTTTCGCGCGAAGCGTGCCATTCAGTAGATCAAGAGATGGAAGCAAGCGATCCTCGAGCGCAATTACGCCAGCAATATGCATCGCTGCAGGGAATGTATCATTCGAGCTTTGTGAGCGGTTTACGTCATCATTCGGGTGGATGCGCACTTCGCTTCCGCGTTCTGCAAGCAAGTTATTCGCACGGTTAGCAATAACCTCATTCACGTTCATGTTCGTTTGCGTGCCGCTGCCTGTTTGCCATACGACTAATGGAAAATGCTCATCCCATTTGCCTGAAACGATTTCGTCTACCGCTTCACCAATAATCGCTGACTTTGCTGCATCCAAAACGCCAAGCTTCTCGTTGGCTTGCGCGGCTGCTTTTTTAATATAAGCCATCGCATACACCACTTCGATCGGCATGCGCTCACCGCTAATTTTGAAGTTTTGCAAGCTGCGTTGCGTTTGTGCGCCCCATAGCTTATCCGCAGGAACCTGAATCTCGCCCATTGTGTCCTTCTCAATACGATAATCCATTAATTGAACGACTCCTTTAATCAATTGTGTTTTCTCTTTTTTGACCCTGTTTCTGTTATAACGCTATTCCCGATCAGAATCAAGCAAAGCTCCCAAATTGGTTATAAGGACTGCGCTTTTGCTGAGCATACTGCTCACGCTAAACATACGCTTCTTCAGTCATAAGAGGGAGTTCTAAGGCAAAGCATGAGCCGTGCTCATTGGATTCCATCAGCCATATCCGGCCTGCCATTTGCTCAGCAAGTTTCTTACAGATAGATAGCCCGAGCCCTGTACCGCTGTATTCGAAGCTGCGCTCAGGTGTATGCAATTGAGAGAATGGTTTAAAAAGCATGTCCAGCTTCTCCGCACAAATACCGATTCCTGTATCTCTAACCTTTACAAGCATTAAAGGATAACTTGATTCTGAAGACAGCTGCTCCACAGAAAGCGTTACACCGCCAGTATTTGTGAATTTGATTGCATTGCTGATTAGATTAATCATGATTTGCTGAATTTTCGTAGCATCGGTCCTAACCATATCCGGTATAGTAGGACAGACCTCCACATGAAGCTTAATCCCTTTTTTGGCAGCATCCGGACCAAGCAGCTCTTGAACTTGTTTGACGCATGATCGCAGGTCAAGCGGGAGATGAACGAGCTCTGATTGATCGGATTCGATTTTGGCATACGATAAAATATCATTTAGCACAGCGAGCAATGAATCACCGCTGGACTGTGTAATTTTAATATATTTACGCTGCTCCTCGGTCAGCTCAGTGGACTGAAGCAGATCGATCATCCCGATGATACCGTTTAGAGGGGTGCGGATTTCATGACTCATCACGGCCAGCAGGTTGGATTTCTCCTCAGCCAAATCACAAATCTTATGATGGGCTTCCTGCAGTGCCATGGCTGCGTCTTCCAATTCTAGAACATTGGCAAAAAAAGCAGCTAACGATGACATGAAAGCTACTTCCTTCTCGTCGTAAGCATAAAAGTTATGGTCAAAGGCACAAAGGGAGCCGTATACTTCTCCACTTTTTTTGACGATCTGAACTCCCATGAAAGAACAGCCGCCGACCAGCTTCGTTGCATCCATATCCCGCGTGAGCGGATGTGTCAGATTATTATTAATAATTAATGGCCCTTCTGACTTTTCAATGACCAAATGACAATAGGACTCTTCGTTGTCAACGACTAAGCCTTCATCCAAAATCATGTAGTCGCGATTATACGACCTCAAGACGGTTGTTGTCATTCTGTCATTTATAGCGATGCAAAACGTGTTTGCAGGTATCATCGTATAGGCCGTGCTCATTACTTGTGTAGCCGAATTATAAATATTTGCTGAGACTATCGTTAGCATGTCCTCAATAATAGTAGATCTCATACTACCCATCCCATCATGATTATGAATATGACCGTTACACTAAAATTCCATATGTATTGATCATATACTTCTATAGGAAAGAAGTCTAAGCCTTTCGACCTAGCAATGCCTGTGATTAAAGCAAACGTTGCCTCTGAATAGTCACGAGCTGCCTATTTTTCTTCGTTATTCTTTTCGCTGCAGCGTACCGYTTTTCTCTTCGATTTCAATAAATACTGCTCTTTCATCCGGCTCATTGTTGGGTGAGTGCATGGCAAGCATAAGCTGTCCTTCCAATGAGCGGAACAACATGCCATGTCCACCATCCTGCGGGAAAAGCGTCTCCGCATCCTGCGTCCATGGCCCTTCAATCGTTCCGCTGGCTGAACGGGCGATCCCAATAGCGTAGCCATTTTTCGAACCGCTTGACCAAAGCATAAGCAGCTCGCCTACTTGATTACGATATAGATAAGGGCCGTCTGTTATATAGTTGTTATGATCATCGCCAAATGGAATGGCCCAAGCTGCTTCCGATGCGGAGAAAAGCATGATCGGCTCTCCAGCCGCTTCCTTTAAATCTGCGGTCAATGGAATGGCGCACATTTTACCATCATTCACCTGCACCCATTCTTGGCAAAATACCATCCATGGCGTTCCATCTGCTTCGATATGCAGCGTACCGTCAAGACATTCCCACTCCGATGGAGTGACGGGCTTATCTGTAAGTGGGACAAAAGGCCCAAGAGGGCTTTCCGATATTAAAACCTGTGTTGCGCGCCGCTTATCCTCTGACTTAAATGAAGCAAACATATAGTAGCTGTTATCGTAAACATACACTTCTGGCGCCCAAAAATGATGATCCGACCAAAAACCAGGCGCTGGCCTGAAGGCTGGATAAGGCCCATCCCAATTCTCAAGATCAGTGCTTTTGTACGTATCGAACCCCGTCCCTGGAGCTGACCATACATTCTCATCCGTTGTCCCGTATAGGTAATAACATTTCTCTTGCTCATTTACGAGTATGTAAGGATCACGAATTCGAATTTGCTCTCGTTTCAGCATTGGCTGGATTTCCCCCTCTAAACTAGTCACGTAACTATGAGAAAATGATATCCTTTTTTACATTTCAAAAAAAAGAACCTGACAGAGGCAGCCTCCGTCAGGTATTTGATTAAAGTCCTTTTGCTTCGCGGTAAGCTGCGATATAAGCAGCGGCTTTCTTCTCAATGAGCGAGAAGTCGCCCGTTTTTACAGCGTCCTTCGTTAGATCGGATCCGATACCGACCGCTACCGCGCCCGCTTTGATCCAGTCCTTTAGGTTGTCGAGTGATACRCCGCCGGTTGGCATAACGTTAGCCTGCGGCAACGGTCCTTTTATAGAAGGAATCACACTTGGTGAATATAGGTTGCCTGGGAACAGCTTCACGATATCAACGCCCAGCTCCAATGCCGTTTGAATTTCATGAATGGTCATTGTACCCGGCAAAATAGGAACCGCATAGCGATTGCAAAGCTTGATCGTATCCGGATTAAGTGCTGGAGAAACGACATATTCCGCCCCTGCCAATATAGCAGCGCGTGCCGTTTCTGGATCTAGTACTGTGCCGACGCCGATAATAGCAAAGTTGTCAGCATCAGGTGATACGGAGCTTGAATACTCTTTGGATAATTGCTCGATGGCACGCAGTGCAAATGGCACTGTCATCGTAATTTCAATCGCTTTGATACCGCCCTTAATTGCACGGCGTGACATTTCCACAACTTCCTCAGGCGATTCCGCACGCAATACCGCCACGACGCCGGCATCCGTCAACTGCTGAAGCACTCTAAGCTTTTTCATCCCTTAGTCCCTCTTCCCATTATGTTCGTATTTGTTCGAAAATGTGTAGTCTATACCGCTCATTATATGTCGTATCAGCTAAATCTTCAATGGAATGTCCTACTTCGCGTAATCGATTTCAAGAAACTTTTCTACTTCTGTCACCCAACGTTCATTTACAAACTGCACATGCAGCGGATGCTCGTTATAAGCATCGTAATCAGCCTGATTTGCAAATTCCATGGCGAAGCCATGGCGGTAGTCATTTTTCCCGCTTACTTGCTTATATACTTGAAAGTTCTTTACAGACGGAATCGAAGTAAGAATCCGCTCTCCATCCTCCAAAAACTGCTGTTCCTCCGCAGAGCCTTGTTCATGCTTCAAGCTAAAAATGACGGAGTGCAAAATCCAGTCTTTTGTTTGCGTTGTCATACGTTTCACTCCTTCTTCTCTATGAAATGGTTTTGTTCCTATAAAAATAACATAAACAAGCTGCTAAGTGGAACGCTTTTCGTTACAAAGCTTTCCATTTTTTGTTCTTGTTCTTTTTTCAAAATATACATTATTATTACCTTGGTTCTATTAAATTTCGAAAATATAGTATTGGAATTTAGTAGCTTCTGCTCTATTATGTTTATGTTAACATTTATGACATGAGAGGAAGATTGGTAGAATGCAAGAAGGTCAGCTTAAGGGGAAAAAGGGTTTACGAAAGCTCGCTGTCTCGTCATTGACTTTATTCGTACTGTCGATGCCGTTTAACGGTATGTTCGCAGCAGCAGCGGATGCAGGGTCCAGCGTGAAACTCAGAATTATGGAAACAACAGACATTCACACCAATCTTGTGCCGTACGATTATTACAAAGATGCCGTTTCCAATACGGTCGGATTTGCTAGAACTTCAAATCTGATTAAAGCGGCTAGAGCAGAATCAAAGAACACATTCCTTGTTGACAACGGTGACCTTATCCAAGGCACGCCGCTTGGCACTTACAAGGCTGTCGTAGCTCCAATTAAAGACAAAGAGATTCATCCCGTTTATAAGGCCATGAATCAACTTGACTACGACGTTGCTACCCTTGGCAACCATGAATTCAACTATGGATTAGATTATTTGGACAACGCTCTTAAAGGCGCCAATTTCCCTTATGTGAGCGCAAACGTATATATCGATGATAAGGACTCGAATCCGGATAACGATGTGAACCGCTTTGAGCCTTACAAAATTATTACGAAAAAAGTCGTTGATGAATCCGGTCAGGAGCAGACGCTGAAAATCGGTGTTATCGGCTTTGTACCTCCGCAAATTACACAGTGGGACAAAACTTGGCTTGAAGGCAAAGTCATTACGAAGGATATTGCCGCAACTGCTGAGAAATTTGTACCTAAAATGAGAGCGGAAGGCGCAGACATTATTATTGCTATGGCGCACACGGGCTTTAATGCCAACTCTCAAGCAAATACTAACGCGGAGGATGCTGTACTGCTTCTAAGCAAGGTGTCTGGTATTGATGCAATTACATTCTCTCATACTCATAAAGTATTCCCTGCAGTTGACGAGAAATCGCTCGACGCTTTATTTAAGGATGCTTCTGGCAAAGTATATGCAAGCGTTGACAATGCGAAGGGCACGATTAATGGAGTGCCAGCCGTGCAAGCTGGATACGGCGGAAGCAATCTAGGAATTATTGATTTGTCGCTAGAGAAACAGGATGGCAAATGGAAAGTTGCTGGCTCCCAGTCTTCCACGAAAGCGATTTACGATAGCGCAGCGAAGAAACCGCTTGTTGAAATCGATCAAGCGATCATCGACGCCGTGAATGGTGACCACGAAGCAACGATTAAATACGCAAACAACCCTATCGGAACAACAACAGCGCCGATTCACAGCTATTTTGCGCTCGTACAAGACGACCCTTCTGTTCAGATCGTAACGAACGCACAGAAATGGTATGTTGAAAACTATATTAAGAAAAACCTGCCCGAATACAAGGACACGCCAATCTTGTCCGTAGGCGCTCCATTCAAGGCGGGACGCAATGGCGTTGAGGAATTCACAGAAATTAAAGCCGGCCCGCTCGCGATTAAGAGTGCAGGCGATCTCTATCTCTACGACAACACGCTTAAAGCGATCATGGTTAAGGGTTCTGTTGTGAAAGAATGGCTGGAAATGTCTGCTGGCAAATTCAATCAAATCGATCCAAGCAAATCGGAAGAGCAAGAACTGCTTAATCCTTCATTCCAAGTGTATAACTTTGATGTGATCGATGGCGTAACTTACCAAGTTGACGTTACCAAACCAGCTAAATATAAAGTTGATGGTACGATTAATGATGCAGCTTCCAGCCGGATCATTAAGTTAAACTACAAAGGCAAGCCGGTAGATCCAAATCAAGATTTCATCGTTATTACTAACAATTACCGTGCTGGCGGCGGCGGCAACTTCCCAGGCGTTAAAGGAAGTAAATATATTATTGACGCACCGGACGAAAACCGCCAAATCTTAATGGATTACATTAGCACCAATAAGCAAATCAACCCATCGATCGATAACAACTGGTCGATTGCTCCAGTTATGGGCGATGTAAAGGTTACATTCACTTCATCTCCAAAAGCGGCGGAGTATGCTAAAACGACGAACAACATCCGTTACTTGGATAAAGTCGATGAAAAGGGCTTCGGCATCTTCTCCCTCGACCTAAACAAGCTATTTACTGATGTACCAGCTTCTCACTGGGCTTCCCCTGCTATTAATGAGCTGGTTGCAAAACAAATCGTTACAGGCAAAACCGATACCACTTTTGAGCCAAACACGAACGTTACCCGCGCGGAATTCGCGACACTGCTCGTGAAAGCTTTGAAATTGACTGCGAAAAGCAAAAGCTCGTTCACCGATGTTCCAGCGACTGCATGGTATGCGGAATCCGTTGCAGCGGCAAGCGAGAACGGMTTGGTTAACGGAGTTTCCAAAGGCAAATTTGCTCCGAACGACAAAATTACGCGTGAGCAAATGGCAGTAATGGCAAGCAACGCATTGAAACTCAAAGCAGGCAAAGAGACGATCGTAGCGGAAAGCAAAAAAATGGCCGACGATGCTCAAATTAGTGCTTGGGCAAAAGCTGGCGTGAATATCGTAGTTGACCGCGGGGTTATGAACGGACGCGGCGAAGGCAAGTTTGTCCCTAAAGCGTCATCGACTCGTGCGGAAGCGGCGAAAGTCGTTCATACGCTGATCAGCGATATTTCGGTACAATTGCTGGGCATTAACGATTTCCACGGACAATTGGATTACAAAAAAGATGTAAAAGATGCAGCGGGCAAAGTCGTGTCGACACTCGGAGGCGCGGATTATTTGGCCACATATTTGAAACAACGCGAAGCTTCGAATCCGAACACGCTGCTTGTGYATGCTGGCGATGCGGTTGGTGCTAGCGCACCGGTATCCGCGATGCTGCAGGATGAGCCGACGATCGATTTCTTGAACCGTCTCGGCTTCGATATCGGCACACTCGGCAACCATGAGTTTGACGCTGGCGCAGCTGAAGCACTCCGCTTAATCAACGGAGGCAAAAACCCGAAAACGGGCAAGGATTTCGCCGGTGCAAACTTCCCTTATGTCGCTGCAAACGTAGTGGATGCAAACGGCAAACCGCTGCTTGACGCCTACAAAGTACTTGAAGTTGGCGGAGTTAAAGTCGGTTTTATCGGGGTCGTAACGAATATTACGCCTTCTATCGTAAAAGCTGAAAGCATTAAAGGCCTTAACTTTATCGAGCAAGCTCCAGCGGTTAACAAAGCAGTGAAAGAACTGCAAGCGAAAGGCGTGCACACCATCGTTATTTTGGCGCATGATCCATTCGATGGCAAAGCCGACGCTCCAACTGGCGAAGTTGTCGATCTGGCTAACAACGTTGATGATGATGTAGACGTCATCTTCGCAGGCCACAACCATGGCGGCCTGAACAAAATGATCGACGGCAAACTTGTCATTGAAGCCTTTTCTTATGGTACGGCATTCTCTGATGTGGATCTAGTTATCGATCGTGCAACGCATAATGTTATTTCCGCTAAAGGCGAAGTCGTTGAAGTGAAACGCGAAGGCGTTACGCCGGATGCAGAAATTGCACAAATGATCAAATCGTACCAAGAGCTGAACGCTCCAGTTATGAACGCACCGGTTACTAAAACGGATGCTGCCATTACACGTACAACTAGCGCTTCCGGCGAATCAGCGCTAGGAAACCTAATTGCCGATGGCATGCGCGAAGTAATGAAAGCGGACTTTGCATTCATGAATTCAGGCGGAATTCGTAATGATCTTCCACAAGGAAATGTCACTTACGGAAACATGTTCTCCGTACAGCCTTTCGGCAATGTGCTCATTAAGATGACGCTGACTGGCGCGCAAATGAAAGAGCTGATGAATCAGCAATGGGCAGGAACAAGCCCGAAGATTGGCCAAATTTCCGGTTTCACATATAAGTATGACGATAGCAAGCCAGACGGCCAAAAGATTGTTGAAATCAAGAAAGCCGATGGCACTGTTCTAGATGACGCAGCAGCCTATACGATTGTCGTGAACGATTTTATGGCAACAGGCGGTGACGGCTACACGGTGCTCTTGAAAGGAACAAACCGTGAGGCTGGTCCTGTAGATCTTGACGCTACGATCACATATATTAATGCGAAATCCACAGCCGGTACTATCTCGGCAAAAATTGAAGGCCGCTTTACTAAAGTGAACTAATCACCTGTTAAAAGAAAATCCCCCTCGCCGAGGCTTCATTCGCACCGGTCGAGGGGGATTTTTTGTATAATAAAGTGAACAATGAAAAATAACCGAATCGTAAATAGAGAGGGGATTCATTGCATGGCTTCATCTAAGCGAGCAAAGAATGCAGCAGCACCTATTTTAGGAACGCGCCAATTAAATAGAGCTTTGCTTGAGCGGCAAATGCTGCTGCGAAGATCCAATATATCCGTGCTGGAGACGATCCAGCATTTGGTTGCCATTCAGTCACAAGCGCCTAACCCGCCCTATTTTGCGTTATGGACACGGCTTGAAAACTTCCGACAAGAGCAGCTCTCTAGGCTCATCACGGAGCGTCAAGTCGTGCGCATTGCTCTCATGCGCTCTACGATTCATCTGGTCAGTGCGCGTGACAGTTTGGAATTGCGGCCCTTGCTTCAACCTGCTTTAGAAAAAGGCATGTTTAGTACATACGGAAAGATGCTGCAAAACGTAGACCTCGAAGCTATCCGTGAAGCTGGTCGCGCTTTAGTGGAGGAGCAGCCTCGCACATTCAACGAACTCGGCAATCTACTCGCGTTAGAGTGGCCTAATGTTGACCCCTCTGCCCTTAGCGCTGCTATTCGTACTCTCGTCCCGCTCGTCCAAATCCCGCCTCGCGGTGTATGGGGACTTAGTGGTCAAGCAACACATACATCTGCGGAAGCTTGGCTTAGTCAATCGCTTGCGAACTCTCCTTCCCTCGAGACGATGCTGCTGCGTTACCTTGGCGCCTTTGGCCCCGCAACCATTAAGGATATGCAAGTTTGGTCTGGGCTAAGCAAGCTCCGCGAGACTATTGAACAGCTGCGTCCAAGCCTGCGTACCTTCTCCGACGAGAAGGGCAATGAGCTGTTTGATTTGCCGGATGCTCCCTTGCCGCCCGGCGACACGATAGCACCGCCGCGCTTTCTATCCGAGTTCGATAATATGCTGCTCTCCTACTCTGACCGCAGCCGCATTTTGGATGAAAAGTATAAACCGCTCGTGTTCACGATTAACGGCATTATTCGCTCTACATTTTTAATAGACGGATTCGTACGCGGCACGTGGAAGATAGAACAAAACAACGAAACTGCAGCACTCATCATTCAATCATTTGAGAAGTTAAGCGCAGCTGATCATGATGCTTTAGTGGAAGAAGGCCAAAAGCTGCTCACATTCGCTGCAGGCAGCTCCCTCTCGCATGATATTCAGTTCATAGCACTAAAATAAGCATGATCCGCAGCCTGTGCATCTGCTGCTTTTTTCGAAACCTGAGCTTTCCCGCTAAATGACCAATATGTTGCAATGCGAAGCAGTCGCTCAAATGGACCATTTTTGAACCAGAACAGGATGAAGCTGGACACAACGGCTTGAACGGCATAAATGGCTATGCCAAGCAGTACGCCGTTAAGCACACCGATTTCTCCAAACCAGCCCAACGCATATCCATAAAATATAGTGGTACAAATCACCGTCTGCATTAAATAGTTGGTCATAGACATTCGTCCAACCGATTCAAATGCCATGATGATATAGGATCGTTTAGATAAAAACGACATGACGACCGCAAGGCCAAAAATATACCCAAAGGCCAGCAATTGCCCGCCTAACGACAATAATACGCTGCTCCATGCCCAATCCGGCTTTAATACAGCTATCGCTTTCAATAGAAGACCTAGTGGCAGCAGTATGCCGCTGAGCCAAGCAAATTTACGTCTCTCCCGCTTGGGATTATGAAACCACTGCTTATTGGCAGCCGCTATGCCGAACAAAAACATCGGCATCATCAGCATCGGCATCAAAGCCATAAGCACTGCCATGACGGCCACAGGCAGGTCTAGCGGGTCCTCTTCTTGACGAAAATTCATAATTTCCTGATAGGTTCCTTCACCATATACGGTAATAGACTCTTCTACGTAATCATGCATGCGAGCTTTCTCTTTTGGCGTATCCTCCTTCAAGTCGTAGCCGAGTCCAGACATTAATATGCTTAATATGACTCCCCATATAATAAGCGTTTTTGGCTTTCTTTTTACAAACAGTAATAAGAAAAACCCAGTTATTCCATAGGCCAATAGGATATCGCCCTCCCAAAGGAGCATGCTATGCAAAAGCCCAAGTCCTATTAGCATAAAAAAGCGTCGTACCATATACCTCGCCGGCTTGAGCCCCTTGGCGACTAGTCCTTCGCGCAGCTTAAAGAGGCTGTAGCCGAATAAAAACATAAAGATAGGCATAAAGCTGCCTTCCACCGCTACCTTGAGAACTTGATGCGTCACTTCATCTGTAGGAGTAGGATGAAATAGCTGCATTTCCTCTTTCCCATAAATACCATATTGAAAAATAAGCATGTTCGCCAGCAGTATGCCAAGCAAGCAGAACCCTCTAATCGCATCAATAACGCGAATTCGCTGTCCCGTTTCATTTTGATTTATCATTCCTATCACCTCTTACCCAATCATAAAGATTCCAATTGAACAGCGAACAAACGGAATCATAACAGCAGCTTAATTTTTTTCTGTTTTGTTCAACAGATGTTAAGGTTTGTGTGCTAGCATAAAACGGGGTGATGAACATGAACAAAATTGTCATAGTGGAAGATGAACCTTCTATTGTAAAAATGCTGCAGCTGGTGCTCCAAAAGGAAGGCTTCCAGCATATCTATACGGCAGGAACCTGCCAAGAAGCTCTCGATACGATCGCTCGCCACGGAGCCGATATCGTGCTGCTGGATGTGATGCTGCCCGACGGCAGCGGATTTGAGCTTTGCTCAAAAATTAGACAGCTGGGCAATCCGCATATCTTATTTTTAACCGCCAAAGCATCCGATCTCGATATACTGACCGGATTTGCGATGGGCGGCGATGACTATATCACAAAACCATTTAATCCATTGGAGATTGCAGCTCGCATTAAAGCAAGGCTGCGCCGCATGGAAGAGGCGGAGTCACCTCCACCGCATTCCACATTTGCTACGTCAATATCCGCTGCCTCTGCCCCTCATCTAACCTACCGTTATGGCCGTTTTCAGTTAAATGAAGCAGCTGGGGAATTATTAGTAGATAATCAGCCGGTATCATGCCCTGCACAGGTTTTTCAGCTGCTGCTGTATTTCTGCAAAAACCCCGGCATCGTCTTCTCGAAAGGTCAGCTTTATGAAGCGGTATGGGGCATTGACGGATTAGGGGACGACAACACGGTTATGGTTCACATCAGGCGAATTCGCGAGAGAATTGAATATGATCCCAGTATGCCGACGCATCTGCTTACCGTTCGTGGTCTCGGCTACAAATTAGTTAAGGAGCCTGTAAGCCTATGAAGGTTCAACGCCGAATGGCCTTTCATTTTACATATCAGCTCGTCGTGTATTCGATTCTCATATTCGTTGCGATGATCGTGCTGTTTCTTGTCCTTATTAATAAAATTACGAACGAGGATCTCAAACGGAACTTTCCCGCCGGCGCGCTTAGCTCCATTGTCGCGGAAACCGACTATTCGAAAAAAGAGATTAAGATGTCGACGCACTGGAAGGAGCTCATTGAAGATCGTGATATGTGGCTGCAAGTCGTGGACTCCAAAGGGCAGGTTATTTATTCCGTCCATTCGCCGAAAGAGCAGCCGACTTCTTATTCGATTACGCAGCTTTTAGCCATCCAGCAATCCGAAAAATCCGGCATCTATACCGTCGATAACGAGCTCGATCTGACGTACTCTACTCCGCTGCTCTTTCTTCTTGGCTACAAAAATCCGCAGCAAGAGAAGCTGACTGCATGGTATATGGCATATCAGCAGAATGGTCTAGTAAATGAGGCATATAAGAATGACCTGCTCACCGAGTTAAGGAAAACGAAGAGCTATTTGCTAATCGTAGACCAAGCTGGCAAAAGTGTTCAAACGATTGGAGATCAGACTTCTGCTATCGATGTATATGAGCCGCTGGAAGTGCTGACTATGCAGCAAAAGCCTGGTGATTATGATACGAACATCTTTGTGTACCAGCCTGAAAATAGTGATTTGACTTGGATTTTGCACACGCCAAACGAACAAATAACGTATACGAAGCAGCCCATCCTATCGGAAGCTATACGTATCTTCATTTGGATAGGCGGCTCGCTGCTCTTACTCTCCCTTGCTATCTCCATTTGGCATGGCTATCGCTATGGTCAGCCACTCATCCTATTCGCCGGTTGGTTCGAGCGGATGGGCAATGGACGGTATGATGAGGTGCTTACGCCAAAGGATCGCAAAAAGGTATTCCGCCGCAGCGGCAAGCTGCGTATTCGCTACCGCCTTTACCGGGAAGTGATTGCGGCTTTCTACCAAATGGCCGAGCGGCTGGCGCAAACGGAGAAGGATCGGCGCCAGCTTGAGAAAACGAGAGAGGAATGGATGACTGGGATTTCGCATGATTTGCGCACGCCGCTCTCTACCATTCAAGGCTACGGCTATATATTGGAAAGCTCCCCTGCGCAGTGGAGTGATGAAGAGCTTCAGGACATGGGCAAAATGATTCGTGAAAAAAGCAGCTATATGCTGGAGCTTATGAATGACTTCTCGCATATTTATCAAATAAAGCATGGAACCGTCCATATGGATCGACATGAATTCGAGCTCGGCGAGCTGGTTAGACGCTCAGTACTCAAATATGTGAACGATGCTACGCTTTCCGAGGTAGCCTTCCTTTATGAGGGAGACGAGCTGCCTGTCAGCCTTTATGGCAATCCGAAGTGGATGCAGCGGCTAATGGATAATCTGCTTTCGAACGCCGTGAAACATAATCCTGCAGGCATAACCGTTACGGTAACCTGCGGCATGCTGAATGATGATGCCTACATCCGCGTCTCCGACAACGGGAGAGGCATGGATGAGGCCACTGTCAACAAGCTGTTCGAAAGATATTACCGCGGGACGAATACAGAAGAATCAAGCAGTGGTACTGGCCTTGGCATGAGTATCGCCAAAATGATCGTAGAAGCACATCAAGGCCGAATCGAGGTGCGTTCTGCGATTGGTGAAGGCACCTCGATCAGTATTTATTTTCCAAGCGATTGATCCACTCGTTTGGGCCGTGAGGGAGCCTCTGCTGGCTCCCTTCTTTATTTCCCAGACATACCGTGTGTCCTCAAGCAGCGATCCATACGCTCAAGCGCTTCGTTAAGCCTTGATACAGAGGATGCGTAGGAGCAGCGAATAAAGCCCTCTCCTCCTTGACCGAACACATGCCCAGGCACTGTAGCAACACTGGCATCAAACAATAGCTTTTGCGCAAATGCATCGGAAGTAAGTCCCGTATGCGCAATAGAAGGGAAAGCATAAAACGCGCCCAGCGGCTCATGGCAGGGCAGACCAATTTCCCTTAGGCCCTTAACAAACATCCGTCTGCGCTGCGCATAAGCCTCAATCATCCTATCCTTTTCATCTAAACCATTGCGAAGTGATTCTATCGCCGCAACCTGCCCAATAATTGGTGCGCACATGACGGTATACTGATGAATTTTGAGCATCGCTGCAATAAGCTCCGGATGACCGCAAGCATAACCGATTCTCCACCCTGTCATTGCAAAAGCTTTGGAGAAGCCGCTTATAAGCAGCGTTCTGTCCCGCATGCCTGGCAGTGAAGCAAAGCTTACATGTTTCGCATCGTAGGTCAGCTCCGCATAAATTTCATCGGATATAACGATTAGATTATTTTCTTCCACGACCTTAGCAACAGGAAGCCACTCTTCATAGGTCATGATCGCCCCTGTCGGGTTGTTCGGATAGTTTAAAATAAGCACCTTCGAGTGCGGAGTAATGACGGCTTTCAAGGCTTCTGCCGTTAGTTTGAAATGATCCTCAGCGAACGTTTCAACCTCAATGACCTTGCCGCCATTTAATTGCGCAATCGGCGCGTAGGCAATATAACTAGGAACAGGAACAATAATTTCATCCTCTGGCGCTATTAACGCCCGCAGTGCAAGATCAATGGCTTCACTGCCTCCAACGGTAACAAGCACTTCATTCAATGGTTCGTATTTCACTTGGAACCCATTGTATAAATAGTTGGCGATTTCTTCTCTAAGCTCAATAAGCCCTGCATTTGAAGTGTAGGAGGTTTTGCCCTGCTCTAGCGCACGGACGCAAGCCGCTCTTACATGCTCAGGCGTAACGAAGTCAGGCTCTCCAACGCCAAGCGAAATAATATCCTTATTGCCTTCAGCCAAGCTAAAAAATTTACGAATGCCCGAAGGCGGAATTTGCTGCACCATTGGTGAAATCATTTTGCTCATTGACCATGTCTCCATTACTTTTCCTCCTAAAATATGGATAAAAAACAAAAAAAGAGACCCATCCCTATAAAGGGACGAGTCTCTACCCGTGTTACCACCCTAGTTTCACGCCAAAAGCGCGACACTCTGCTCATGTATCTAGCAATACATGTTCCCGTTAACGCTGGAAATGCGGCAGAGCTTACTCTCGTTCAGCCTGCTTCTCGGAGATGGCTTTCTGCTACTACCCGAACGTTGGTTTTCAGCTGCCCCAACTCTCTGTTCGATCAGGCCCATAACGTACTCTTTCTCGTCATCGAATGTAAAAGCTATTTAACTTGCCATATGTGTTCATCAGTGATCTTAAAATTTTACCAATCGTACCATCAAAAACTCGGATACGCAATACCCATTTTTTAACGGATTAAAATCGATTCATTCATAGTTTAAAACTATAAAGTATATTTATATTATATATTTCCATTATGAAACAATCATCTATAATATACTGTTTAACTCAAGTGAAAATGACAAATCAGCACGCAGCCCACTATTCGAGGAGGCATTATTGTGAATGAAAATGTGAAAAAACAGTTTGATGCTGTCGCGCCTGAATATGGTCGTCAGCGCCGCCAACTGATCCCCTGCTTTGATGATTTTTACAGCATAGCAACTGACTTGGTTCACTGTGATAGCGATGCCCCGCGTATACTCGACTTAGGTGCCGGAACAGGACTTTTCTCATCTATGATTCGCAACAAATACCCAAATGCCAATCTTACTCTTATCGATTTGAGCGAAGAAATGCTAAAGGAGGCGCAATCTCGCTTCGGAGCTGACCCATCAGTCAGCTATATAGCTGCTGATTACTCAAGCTATCCTTACACAGAAAATTACGATGCCATCATCTCCTCCTTGTCCATCCATCACTTATCGCATCCAGCAAAACGCGACTTATTTCATACCGTTCATCAGCTTTTAAAAGAAGGCGGTAGCTTCGTTAATGCTGATCAAGCAGCCGGTACAACCGCTTATTGGGATCAATATTATATGTCGCAATGGACAACAGCCATCCGGCAAAGCGGGTTAACCACAGGTGCAATCGAAGCGGCCATCCAGCGCCGAAGCGTCGACATTAATGCCACTGTAGAGGATCAGCTTAGATGGCTGAGTGAGGCTGGTTTTGTTCATTCCGACTGCGTATATAAAAATAATGGCTTCGCTGTTTTTGCAGCATTTAAACGTAAATCCCATTTCGGACTGAATGGGACAAAAACACAATAATTACAAATTGCTTGCAATCCCTTTAATTCCTAGTATAATACTAGGTATATAAACAAAACGGAGATTGGAGCTGACCAGCATGACTTATTCCGAGAAACAAATTGCAGCAAAATGGGTTGATGATTATTTAGATCTTTATAACTTTGCTGTAATGATCGGAGATGCAGAGTGGCAGCAACAAATCCTTCAAAACCTGCGCGCCAAAGATAACCATATCCGCCTTGAAATCGAGCATGGCATTCGTGTCGATCTATGGCTTCGCTTCGATCAAATCAATCGTAAAATGCTTGATATTTACGAGCAGCTTCGGAATGCACATAATTCGGAGCAGCAGATTCAGCTAAGAGAAAAGGTTTGGGAGTTTAAGCTTCAACGGGTTATGATTGCCAGCAAGCTGAAAGCCCACTATGCGTTATAAGGCGAAGGTTCGAGGCGCAATGGTGAAGGTCTAGAAATAAAAAAAAGCCTGCATGCAGTTGGCTGCTCTGCTTAGCTATGTAGGAAAAAACGATATACGACGGCATGCCGCGAACAGCTCTGCCGATTATACTAACCGCTATGAATGGTCAGATTCATAGATGATTACATCGATACTTGCTCCATGTCACGCTTATTACTCCGCTTGGAATTATCGCGTTGCTAGGAAAAATAATTTTAAAATAAAAAGGCAGTTAAGGAGGCTAAAATAACCCTCCATTAACTGCCTTTCCCTATTTCATTTTTTATTCAGCTGCTCCCTGCTCGGGTTCCGCCTTTTCCTTATGCGCCTCAATAAAGCTTTGTGTATCATACAGCATTCCTGCCGCTTCAGCACGGGTTAAAACATGCGCTGGATCAAAGTTGCCCTTCTSATCTAGAGACGCAATCTTATATAGCAGTGAACGCTGAATGGTTCCTTGATACGCCGTCGTAATATCCTTTTCGTCCTKGATATTAATAAACATCTTGATCGTCGGATATTGACCGGTAAGCTCTAATGCTTGAACTAGATAATGCGTGAACTGCTCTTTAGTAAGTGGCGCTTGCGGATCAATATCAGCCGGGATGTCCAAACCGTTGTAGTGTGCAATGATGAAATCCTCCGCGTACCACGCATCGTTTTTCACCTTTGTATAGAAACCATCAGCGGTAGGCGCACTAGAAAAATCAATGGCTGCTAGGCTAATTTGCGTCGTTCTCACGATCAAAGAAATGCCTTGTGCTGCCGTCAAATTATCCTCTGGATGGAATGCCGTATCGCTCACTCCTTTAATAATTCCTTGCTGCTGCAAAGCTTCAATCTTTGCTTTACTGCCAATGTTTGCGATATCGCCAAATGGAGCCGCCGCGAAGGCTTGTGCTGCAATAGATGTAGAAAGCATGACCGCGATTGCTGTTATGGCTAAACTCCGTCGTTTCCTCATGGTCGTTCACCTCTCCTATAACATGATGTCCATTCTCTTATTCGAACGACCATAAGATAAGAAAGGTTGCAGTTATCCAGTATGAGAGCTTATTTTGCTGCTCGTGCCCACTTCTCTGCGCAGCCGCGCAAACAACAAGAAGAAGCCAACAATCCCGAGCGCAGCCATGACGCTGCATAATTGATACATCGCCTGCGGACCCATTTGCTCAAACACCCAGCCTCCGAGAAACCCCGCCGCAATGCCTGACAAGCCTCCCCAAGTCAGGGCATAAAGCGCTTGTCCCGATGCTCTGAATTCAGCAGGCACAAGCTGAACGGCCAGCTGCGTGCCAATATAATAGTAGCCGCCAAATGTTAAGCAGTGCAGCACTTGGATATAAATAATTTGCTGAGCAGTGTCTGCGTTTGACATCAGAAACCAGCGCAAGGCGAACAGGATGCTGATGACAACGAGGCATAATACCATCGTTTTTGTATTTTTTTTCAAATACCGATCAAGCAGCAAGAAGACTGGAATTTCAAATATGGATGACCAGAAGGCAGACCAACCGATTAAGGAAGCCTCTCCGCCCAATTCCTTAATATACAGCGGGATAAATGTCGTATTCATAGAGTTAGGAATGGAGATCACTAAACCTATGATTAAGAACAACAAGAAGGAACGGTTTACGAACATCGAACGGTAATTCACTTTGCCGGCAGGGGCTGCACCCTTCGCCTCGCCCTTTGGCAGCGTAAACGCAAAAGCAAGCGAGATAAGCATCATGACCGAATAAATAATCCAGAGACGCTCAATGCCAATTTGCCCGATCACAGGTCCAGCCACCAAAGCGATAAACGCCCAGCCGAGCGAGCCGAACAAGCGAAAAGCGCCGAATTTATGGTTCGTTCCTTCAATGCTGTTAAGAATGAGACTGTTGCTCTGTGAAAATAAAGGCATTTGAAAAAAGAAAAAGAACAGCATACAGGCGTAAATGATCGTATACGATTGATATAAAAAGACGAGCTGCATGACAAGCATGCTGCCAATAAGCATCACGATCAGAATTAGCCTGACATTGCGGAATCGATCGCTCAAATAACCCCATAGCGGGTTCGCGATGATGGAAACAATCGGGCCGCCGGCCATTAACGCACCAATCTCAAGCGTGGACATTCCAATGGATTGCAAATAAACGACAAAAAACGTACTGTACACAGCAATCGCGCCATATACAAAAAAGTTAAACGCTTTAATTAAATGAAATGTACGATTCTGATTCTGATTCATATCCAAGTCCCTCGTCTTGCTCTTTAGCTTAGCACTTCTTTAAAGCTCTACAGCAGAAGTACGTGCGCGTACAATAACTTCGTCCGCGCTAACCTCACGTCCAAGCTCCTCTGACATATAAATGCCTTCGCTAATGAGCATCGTATTCAGCGCGATTTCCGCTGTTGGCAGTAGTGGCACTCTGCCTTGCAGAGCTGCGATCCAGTGATGCTGAGATGAGCTGTAGGCATCCTCATTCTCATATAAGCGATTCCTGCGCAGGTCCATCATATCAAGGTCCAGCGTACTGTCCATATCCATATCACAAACCGTGTTATGGAAGCTGAAGGACTGAGCCCCCGCTCCAGTCTGCTCGTTCGGCAAGCGTACGCCACCCTTGGAACCGGCGATACTGCTGCCCTCGAAGCCGCCAAGATGAACAGCCCACGCCTCTACGATATCAAGCGTCAAACCACCGCTGAACCGAATCAAGCCTGTAGCTAGCTCCTCTACATCAAAGCCGCTTTGTTCCCTTCTCTCTTGCAGCATATCCGTCTCTTGATAAACTTTCCCTGAAATTCTTTCAACCTGCGGGTTGCCTAATAAATAGAGCAGCTGTGCAATGTGATAGACGCCCATGTCGAGCAGCGCGCCGCCTGCCGCTGTTTCCTTGCGTGTAAAATAAGGCGTGCCATAACCATCAACAAACGGTCGATTTCTTCGGCGAAAGCCTGACGAGCGGGCATGGTACAGCTTGCCCAGCATGCCGCCATCAATTAATGTTTTGGCAGCTTTCGTATCTTTACCATATAACGTGTAGAGCTGCACATGCAATTGTTTTCCACATAACTTCGCAGCATCGACCATAGCCTTGCCATCTGAATAGGTTCCTGCAATCGGCTTCTCACAATAGACATGCAAGCCCGCCTGCAGCGCTGCGATCGTTACCGGTGCATGGAAATTGTTGTGCAGGCACACGTCGACCGCGTCCAAATCATCACGCTTCAGCAGCTCTCTAAAATCAGAGTAGGCATGAGGGATATCATAATGCTCGGCAACTCGTTTTGCTTCTGCTTCATTTAAGTCGCATACTGCAACAAGCTCAGCGCCAGCGATATTTTTATATTTTTCGATATGCATTTTTCCAATTTGTCCTACGCCTATAATGCCAATTCGTATTTTATTCATAGTGCTGAGCCCCTCTGCCTGATTGTTGATCTGCCTCGATCAGAAGCTTCTTCACCTTCGTAATAAGCAGCTCCGTTTCTACGTATTGATTTTTTGGCGCATTATATTCTACTCCCCAATATCCCTTGTACCCTGATTCTTGCAGCATATGGATCGTCTCCAAAGCATGAGTACCGTCAGCAGTTTCTTCGTCAAAATGGGTATGGTACGCCCAAGGCGCAACGATGCTGTCTCCTTCTGCTTGATTCTCCTTCCAACGGCCTAAATGAACAAGAAAACCAAAGGCTGGATGATCAACTGCCTCTGCGAGACGTTTCATCTCATTCGGATTTAGTGACGCACCCATATGGTTCTCTGGTCCAATTAGAAAGCCATGGTCAGCCGCATATTGGGAAAACTCCTGGTATCTTTTTACCGTATATTCAAATTGCTCGTCGCTCATTGCTTCCCAATCCTCGTAGCTGCCTCCCGTATCAATACGGACGGTTTCTGCACCTAAAATAACGGAAGCTTTCAAATGAAGGAGAGCATTATCATACAAATGCTGTCTCATTTCCTTGTCTGGGTCCCACAAATGAGCACCGTCGATCGCAAAATTAACGACCCGCATTTCTTTTTCATCGAGCGCCTCACGTATTTTGCGAATATAGCTTTCATCGGCCAGCTTCATAATAGGCTTGCTGCTGCGATCTATAAAAAAGCCATTCCACAAATCGACCACATCCATCCGATACCGGTATTTTACCGTTTCCAAATATCCGAAAATATCCATTTTTCCTTCTAAATTCGTGTTGTTGAATGAATAACCTCCGATTGAAATGTTCATTGATTGGTCCTCCTATAAGTGAATAGATTTGCGAGCATACCCCCATTATAAACCTCGTTCAAAAAAGACCATGGTGCACTTTCTTCTTATAGTGGGGTAAATTTCTACTATTTCCTTCTTAAAAGAAGGAAAATTGGATTTAGGTGGTAATTTTCCTATCTTTACAAATTCGATACAATTTCTAAATATTGGGATGATAATTGATTGTTATGATCAGGTAGAAATAAACGATTCGTTACAAAATGTATTGATCTAGCGCTGCCTGGGAGGGATCAAGCCAACCGTATATACTGACCGAGTATGCCTTGGATTGTATTAATAAAAAAAAAAAAATACCCATTTGAGAAAGGTGACCCAATTCCATGCAAATGAAAAAAGCAATGGCAATCTCGATGATCGCAGCAGCAATTAGCGCATCAGCAGTTACTCCGGTATTCGCACAAACCGCTTCAGTAAAGCAAGCTGCACAAATCAGCACAGCAAGCTTTCTAGTAAATGCTAATCCAGTAACTGTTCGTACCGTTGTAGACGGCGGCGTTACACTCGCTTCTGTTCGGGACATGACAAACGCGATCGGCGCGACTCTTCACATCAACAGCGATCATACGGTAGTTGTAAAGTTTGGCGACAAAACGCTGAAGCTAAAAATCGCTGCAAAAACAATGAACATAAACGGTGTTGCAACTGCACTTCAACATCCAGCTATTGAAGTGGCTTACTCCACTTTCATCGAGCCTACAGCATTCGTTGAGGCACTTGGCGGCACTTACGAAGACAACAACATACATACGGTTCAATTGCTTGATAGCGCTGAGCATGCAATCTGGGTTAACTCCAAACAGCTTATCGTATCGAACACGGCTGGCGAAGGCCGCGAAGATTTCTTAGTTGATGCTGTTACTGGAAAATATGAGCTGCTTCTAGCATCCTCTGACACTTCCGATCTTATTTTGTCTCCTGATGGCAAAAGTGTAGCTTACTCCGATGCAAACGGTGCAGTATTCACAATCGATCTGAGCACAAAACAAGCGAAACAAGTAAGTACGGACAACTCGATCAAAAATGAGCTTCAATGGTCAAAAGACGGTTCTTCCATCTTCTTCTTACAAGGCGACAAAAGCTCTGTCATCGCAAAGCTTGCTATAGCTGACGGCAAAGTATCCAAAGTATTGGAAGATAAAGTAGATTACAAGGCAAACCTTGAAGTATCTGCAGACGGCACTAAATTCGCTTTCTACGTCTTCAAGCAGCCGAAAGTAACGGCAGACAGCAGCAAAGACGTTGAGCTTGATGATGTTGCTATTGATGCAACAGGCACTGAGCCGCAAATCTACTTCTATAATTCTACAGTTGGTGATAATAAACCTGTACAGCTGACAAAAGAAGCAACGGATAAAGTTTTCCTTAAGCTGGCAGCAGACGGCTCCAAAGTAAGCTATGTTAGCGTAAGCTCAGACGAAGCAAGCGTTGGTCAGCTCGTAACGGTGGACAATACAGGCAAAGCAAGCACGCCTCTCTTCGCTGACAAAGACGTTTACCAATTAGTTCAAGGCGGAAGCAAGCTCTATCTGCTTACAGCTGACGGAAACAGCACTAACGCAATCTACGAGATTGACAGTGCTACAGGTACGAACAAACTTGTGCAAACCGTATCGGACAGCGCAACAGAATTAGTCGTATCGGGCAGCTCCGATTTCGCAGCACTTATTGATGGTCAATTGGCAGTATCCGTTCAAGGCAAATGGAAAAACATCACAAACTAATTAATGGAGGTCATTCCTAATGAAATGGTTTAAACAATTAACAATCGCAGCGCTTATCGCTGTTATCGGCTTCAGTTCCGTTCCTGCATCAACACCTACGGCTACCGCAGCTAGCAAGCTTAGCGGCAAAATTGTCATCAACGGCTCCTCTGCTCTTCTGCCGTTGACACTTCAAGCATCAAGCGAGTTCAAAAAATTGAATCCAAAAGTAAAAATCTCAGCTTCCGCTGCTGGATCGATTACTGGACCGCAAGCTGTACGCAAAGGCATCGCAGACATCGGAGCAGTTGACTGGGACGCATCCAAAGATGTTCCAGGCTTCAAAAAATTCGAAGGCCAAGTTGCACATAAAGTAGCTATCATTCCTTTCGCAGCTGTTGTTAACAAAAACGTAACTGCAACAAACCTAACGACTAAAGACTTGCAAGGCATCTTCTCCGGTAAAATCAAGAACTGGAAAGAAGTTGGCGGCAAGGATGCTGATATCATCGTTGTAAACCGTACTTTCGGTTCCGGTACTCGTGTTAACTTCCAAGACAAAGCGCTTGATGGAACAGATTTCATGAGCAAAGGCGACAACTACAAAGAAGTAAAAACAAGCGGCGACATGAAGTCCGCAATTGAAACAACACCAAACGCTATTGGTTACATGGACCTTGCTTATGTAACAGACAAAATGACTGCTGTAAAAATCAACAACATCGAACCAACTGAAGCTAACGTTATTAACGGGAAATACAATGTATGGGGCTATGGCTACTATATGACAAAAGGCGAGCCAACTGGCGCTACAAAGGAATTTATTAAATACGTACAAAGCACAAAATTCCAAAATGGTTCGCTTAAAAAGCTTAAATTCATTCCGATCTCAGCTATTAAATAGTTAAAAACAAGAGGAGCGGTCGGCTTGCGCACAAGAGCGCTTAAGTCGATCGTTCTTTTCTTTCATCGCATGAATCATTATCCCCATTTATATTTTATTGCGAAACAAGCTTAGCTGCTCTAGAAACAGCTAGGGCGGGTTTCGCACAGAGGAGCCTATAATTTATGTTGGAGTCCACTCATGCTGCAAGGCAGCCGCGTCTCTCTTCTGAGCTCGGCAGCGCGATCTTGACTGGCAGCAGCAAGCCGTTTGACCGGAGATCGCGCTTGTTTTTCACGAATCGTATGTTTCGTTACTTGTGCATAGCAGCAGCCGGTTTTGTTTGCCTCATCCTCTTACTCATATTGCTGCTTATGTTCCGTACCGGCGTTTTGACATTCGGCAACATTTCACTAGCAGATTTCTTCTTTTCCACGGAATGGAATCCCGAAAATGAGCAATACGGCGCGCTTATTTTCATATTCGGCACCTTCGCCCTGACAGCTTTGACGCTATTAATCTGCGTCCCTATTTCCTTAATCATTGCAGTATTTCTGTCTGTCTTTGTACCGCCGTGGCTTAAAAACATGCTGCGTCCGGTTCTTGACCTGCTCGTCGGAATTCCGTCCGTCGTTTATGGCTATTTAGGCTTGACCGTTCTTATTCCTCTGATTCGAAATGTTACCGGAAGCGGAATGGGCGATGGGCTGCTTGCGGCAGCGCTCGTGCTTACAATTATGGTTCTGCCTACTGTAAGCCGTATAAGTGATGACGCGATTAGCGCTGTACCAGCCAAATTCAGCGACGCTTCCTATGCATTAGGCGCTACTCGTTTTCAAACCGTATGGAGAGTATTGCTTCCTTCAGCCAAAAGCGGAATCATGTATGCCGTCATTCTCGGCATGGCGCGTGCAGTCGGCGAGACGATGGCTGTCGTTATGGTTATTGGCAATACGCCTCAACTGGCAGACAGCTTGCTCAAGCCTACCTCCGTTCTTACGAGCAACATCGTTATGCAAATTTCGAATGTTCCTTTTGATTCCACTTGGAACTATGCACTCTACTTAATGGGCTTCTTGCTCCTTGTTATTTCGCTGCTTATGATCGTTGCCATTCGCTGGCTTCAAAGAAAGGGGTCGCAAGTATGAAACAAGCTTTAGATATGAACCCATTAGCAAACCCCTTTAGCAGCAAAAAAGGACTTAACCGCTTTAAAGACCGTCTGTTTACAGGTGTTGTTTGGTCGTTAGGCATTTTAATCATCGCTTTTATATTTGGCCTTCTTTTTCTAATTCTTCAGGACGGTCTTCCAAAAATAACATGGGATTTCATATTCGGCTTGCCAAGCGAAATTGAAGAAGGCGGAGGTATCGGCCCTACTCTTCTTAACTCCTTCTACATCTTATTTATCTCTTTGCTCATCTCTATTCCGCTCGGAATGGCAGCTGGCATTTATTTGGCCGAATTTGCGCCTGACAATAAGCTAATCGGCTTCGTACGCATTTGCGTGGAAGGACTCGCTTCCGTGCCTTCTATCATTTTCGGCTTGTTCGGTATCGCTCTATTCGTTGAATACTTCGAGATTGGCTTGACCATCCTTGGCGGTGCAGTCAGTCTAGCTTTTCTTAACTTGCCTGTACTAACCCGCGTAACAGAGGAGTCCATTCGCGCTGTACCGAAAGAGCTGAAGAGCGCTTCCTTTGCACTTGGCGGTACGCATTTGCAGACTATTACTCGTGCACTTATTCCAGCTGCGCTTAACGGCATCATCACAGGGATCTGCCTTGTTGCCGGTCGCGCATTCGGCGAAAGCGCCGTAATCATCCTAACTGCTGGTGTTACGACATCCGGTGAAATGTGGGATTTCAGTCTCTTCTCGCCTGGTGCTACACTTGCCGTTCATCTGTGGTATGTACAATCCGAAGCCATTGTTGGCGACGCTCAGGAGATTGCTCAAAAAGCGGCAGCCGTGCTCGTATTCGTTGTCCTGCTGATCAACTTAGTGTTCCGTATCCCGCTTTGGCTGAATTCCCGCCGTATGAAACGCTCTTAAAAACTAAGCAGCTCAAGCTAAAACGCCTTCGGCGTCCTTTGGAAGCTGAAGCAGCTTTGACGGAGAAATATAAGCCTTCTATAAATATCAAACTTATAAATTCTTATATTTAAACAAATAAGTGATCGAGCAACTCCAGTCTTAGCCCTCCCCCGGCCTAGGCTGGAGTTTCTTATTTGGAAAATTACTGTAAAAAAGGTTACTATCCGCAACGCCATACGCTATAATTAATGAGTATGCACATGATTAGAGATAAGGCGGTGCTGCCACAATGGCGAATTTACCTAAGCTTACTATTGCAAAATCAAATCTTGAAAGATGGCATGATGGAATATCGGTTCTACTCCTGCTCTCGTCCGTCATCTATTTAATTGTAAAATGGCCTGATCTTCCGCAAACGATTGCCATTCACTTTAACGGGAGCGGCGAGGCTGACGGATGGGGAAGCAAAGCAGCACTCGTCATTTTACCGATAATCTCATTCCTTTTATTTGCTGGGCTTGCGCATTTACGCAAAATTCCACATGAATTCAATTACATGACCACCATTACAGAGCAAAATGCTCCATACCAATACAAAACCTCCATCCTTCTGCTAAGCTGGATCAAGCTTGAGATTGTAGCCTTATTCGCTTATGTGCAATGGGCTGCCATTCAAGTAGCTTCCGGAGGCGCCTCTAAGCTTGGCATATGGCTGCTTCCTGTGATCCTCGTCATTCTTATTGGCACGATTGTCTTTTATGTGATGAAATCAAAAAAATAAACCTGCTGCGGCGTTCTACCATATTGTAGTTTCCATCTGGATAACTTTTTCTGATAGAATGAATAACACAGGCTATCTATCGGAGGTTAAGATTTTGGACTACATTATATTGGATATTGAATTTAACGGACGAAAATTCGCAAGCGAATTACCTATGGAGGTTATTGAAATTGGCGCGGTTCGTCTCAATAGTTCACTTGAACAGGTAGATGAATTTTCCGCATTGATTAAACCGATTTATTTCTCCAAGCTGAACAGCTTCATTAAGAAAAAAACAGGCATTCCACAGGAAGACATCGACGTAGCAAGCCGTTTCCCGAAAGTAATCGGGGATTTCACCGCATGGCTCAAAAAAAGCGACTCCTTCCTGTTGTTCACTTGGGGCGGCGAAGATTTGAAGAGGATCGTCTATGATACGCGCATGCATAAGCTCGATGACAGCTTCTGGATGGCTGCCGATTATTTCGACCTTTTGAAGGGTTACATTCGATATAAGAACGTAACGAACGATGTCAGCGTCGAAGCTGCGCTCATTGATCTTGAAATCACAGCTGAAGGCTCGGCGCACCGGGCACTCGATGATGCTCGTATGACGGCTGAGGTATTCCGCAAAATTTTTGGCGAGCTGGATTTCGAGCTTAAGCAGCAGTTCAAGGATATGTACACGAATGCAAAGGAACGCAGAATGGTTAAAAACGCGATTCGCTCAATGAACGCGCAAAAGATCGTTCCTCAATGGGAAGTTTTCGCGGAACGTTATTTAGCAGGCAAAGCCTCATTCGAGGATGTAAGAAAAGTGACGGAGCTTCAGCAGTATTTTGACGCAGAACTCGAGAAGGCTGGGAAAACTTCAGCTGGACAAGCCGGATAGCCGTAAGAGCTGTTATGTTTGATCATAAATATAATAAAGCCCCCTGATCCTTCCATTGCAGATGCTGCAAATGGACTCAGGGGGTTTATAAGTATGGGAGAAATTACAACGATGAACCGCAGCACCAAGTCTTTAGCTACTTATGAATTGTTATACATTATTGGTATTATCGCTATATCCTTTTCTTCCATTTTCGTTCGTTGGTCAAATGCTGACGTTGCCGTCATCGCCATGTACAGGCTCTATCTAACTAACCTGATCATGCTGCCGCTCGTCTTTAAATACCGCACGGAAATGTTCCAGCTCAGTGCCAAGCAGTGGAGACTGCTCACCCTCTCCGGCGTCATGCTCGGGCTGCACTTCTTGTTATGGATGGCTTCTCTGCGGCTGACCACGGTCGCAAGCTCTACCGTTATTTTGACATTGGAGCCTGTTATGGTTATGCTCGGCTCCTACTGGCTGTTCCGTATTAAAGCAAATCGCATGATGCTGTGGGGGATGGGGATCGCGCTGATCGGCTCCATCGTTATTGCATCGGGAGACTTTTCCCTCTCAAGGGATGCGTTGATCGGCGACGTTTTGTCCTTTCTAGGCGCAGCTGCTGTTGCTGTTCATATGATGATCGGCAAGGAATTGCGTAAGGATATGAGCGCATTTACTTATAATTTCTGGGTATTCGCACTTGCTGCGACTTCACTCGCCGTCTACAATCTCGTTCGCGGCAATTCCTTTACAGGCTACAGTCCGCAGGAATGGGGCATTTTCTTGCTGCTTGCGATCGTACCGACGCTGTTCGGGCATTACTTGTTCAATTGGCTGCTGAAGCATATGAGCGCAGCAGCCGTTTCCATGGCTGTACTGGGTGAACCCGTCATCGCCTCCTTGCTCGCTTGGGCTCTATTAAAGGAAGCATTAACGGCTTATCAAATGGCAGCCGGCGTACTCATCTTGTTCGGCGTGTGGCTATTCATACGTCATGGCAAGGAGTAGAAGCTAAGAGCTGCAGCAATTATCGAATTTTTAAAATGGATTAGATCCTCATAATACAAACAGCGGCAGATCTGGACGAGAAAATAAGTCCTGACTGCCGCTGTTTTATTAAGCTGTAGTGCTCCGTTAACTTAACCATAAGAAAGCTTGCTGCCAAAGCCAAACAGCTCCCTTTTCAGCTCAATTATCCTGCCCTTCTGTCTGAACAATCCCCTACAAATGCATGGTAATTGCACTATAAATCAATAATAATCCCATGAATATATTGAACTTTTTCTCATGTGCAGCGAGAAATTTTTGAAATAATGCACCAAAAACAGCCCAGCAGGATGTGGCTACCAGTCCTACAAAGGCAAGGAACATCGAAAACAATAATAAGCCTATATTTGATTTGTAAAATGGCATGATGAACGTCGAAATCGCTGTGATCCCGTATAATATCACCTTAAAATTAACGAACTGCAGCAGCATGCCCGATAAGAATGAATTCAGCTGCCCATGATTATCTCCATCACTACGGTGTGGTTTACTC